>JAAOXZ010000036.1 GCA_018221085.1 Candidatus Woesearchaeota archaeon | reverse complement strand
TCCAGTGGCATGATGAGCTTCGTCAAAAACTAATAACGAAACTTCTTCAAGGTTGATTTTTTTATTGATGGCATCATTTTCTAAACCTTGTGGAGTACTGCAAATTATTTTTGCCTCTTTCCACATCTCTTCTCTCTTACTGGGTTTAATCAATCCCGTAAACACCACTATCTGGTCTTCATTGATATCTAAAGCTTTCTTCAAAGTCTCAGCATGTTGATCTACTAACGGTTTAGTTGGTGCCAGAATTAAAATCTTAGAATTGGGATACTGTATTAACCTTTGTGCTGCTAACATTACAAACAATAAACTCTTGCCCATTCCAGTAGGTAACACCACCAAAGTATTCTTTCTCACCGTAGTACTAAAAATAGTCTCCTGATACAGTCGCGGCTTAAAATTCCTCAGCATACCACTCCGAGAACCAACTCCTTTATATTCCTTACCCAAGGATGTCTAGTTGTCTAGTACCCTCAACCCTCAACTCGAATTCTTATCTTTTAATTTCCTTTCAATCTCTTCTTTAAGTTTTTTGATATAAAGATTAAATTGAAGTTCAACTTCTTTCCAATTCTTATAAGTAATTAAAGCCCCATAATACAACGCTCCATTTCGTTTAGTTCTAATTTTTTCAAAAAAATTCCAATCTAATTCTAATTCCGGATGCTTTTCACACAAATAAGCAAAAAGACACTCGTGAGATTTTACTTTTATTTTATCAAAATGAATGAAGACTTCAGCTAATTGATGCAATACATCATAATATAACTTGTAAAGAGCGTTCCACTGCCCACTCCCCTTTACTGCTTTGTTTTCCCATTCCTGAACTGAAGCCAAGTCTATCAAAGCGATCTCTACCATCGATTGAATTTGTTCATAATCAATCTTAGTTAAAGATATGAATGAACCTTTCTCTTTACACAAAAAGTAAATGGAGGGCTGTATACGTTCTTTATACATGTGCCATTACCTCAACAAAATTTAATGTTCCTTTCACAAGATATCCTTCAAGAATATTCCGTAAAAGTCCGGGACCAAATTTTTCAAAGTCTTTTTTAGTTTTAGCGGTAAAAAGTTGTATCTCTCTATGGAGTTTAAATTGATATTTACCTAACTCCATTCCTTCGGTATCTCCGTAAATAAAAATATCAATATCGCTCTCAGCATACCAATCCCATCTACTCATACTACCAAAAAGGATAACTGTGCTCGCTTTTGGCAAGGTTACCAAATGTTGTAAAAAACCGCTCCGACTCATCTCATCCAACATAAACAATCTTTTCTTTGTTTGGTAATTTGGATGTTCATGATTTCCCAAATAGTACGGCATTTTTCCTTTTGATTTCATCTTTTTGATAAGTCCTTCTTTAATGAATTTTTTCAGCCATAACGATGCCTGAGGCCTACTGAGTTTGGCAGCTTTAATTATCATCTCAAAATGCCAGTGTTTACTAGGCTCATTAAAAAACAATTCCAAAACTTTTTTTTCTTTTTTCATTTTAGTTAGGTTTACCCTAACTATTATTTAAAAGTTTCTATTTTTAATGAATTATTGGCTGTCTCTTTTAAACTATCCAGCGGACTTTTAACATTCAACAAATTGGGAGATGCCATATGCAGATAAATCATCGTTGTTTCCATCTTACTATGTCCCAACAGAGGTTGCACTTCTGTCACTGCATAACCATTCTGAATCAAATGTGTCGCAAAAGAGTGTCTTAACGTATGTGGATGTACTTTTTTCTTTATTCCTGCATCTTTAGTTGCCCGTTTAACAATAACGTAAATTGTTTGTGCAGAAATATGTCCTCTTCCTTGCCCAGAAAAAAGCCAGTCTTCAAAATCAAGCTTTCCTTCCTTTATCCACATTAATAATTCTTCTTTCAATTTGGCCGCAATTACAAACAATCTGTCTTTATTCCCCTTTCCTTTCCTAACCCAACCATAGTTCTGATCAAATTCAAAATCCTTCACTTTCAAAGAAGCTAACTCACTGACCCTCATCCCAGTTGCATACATCAATTTAATCATTAACAGATGTTTCTGATTCTTAATTACTTCAAACAACCGCACGACTTCCTCTTTAGTTAAAAATTCCGGCAAATGTTTTGGTGTTTTTGAATAAGTTATATTAACTGTCAATTGTCTTTTCAGTACTTTATCAAAAAAGAACTTAATCGCATTAAGATAAACATTGACTGTATTTCCGGGCCTACCTTTCTCCATCAATCCAAATAAATAGTTTTCAACATCTTTTTTGGTAATGAATTTTAATTCTTTTTTATTGATTCTTAAAAATTTTTGAACACAATGGAAATAAGTTTTAATCGTCCTTGGACTAAGTCCTCTTCTCATCCCTTCTTTTCTAATCCCTTCAAGCAACATAACGCCCATATATGCCACTCATTTATATTTCTTATCTGTACCTGTCTACTTGTCCACTTGCTTTTCACCACCAAACAATCAGTGCTCATTCCATCCTCACGAGCCTCAAATTCAACCACTTCAAAGCCCACATCCAAGAAATAATAAGACTTAAACATATATGGCGTTATGCTCAATTTGCCCCCAAGCTTATTTAGTGAAAAGGGAGTGCCCGCTTACTGAATCAAAAATAGATTCTTTAGAAACATT
>JAAOXZ010000035.1 GCA_018221085.1 Candidatus Woesearchaeota archaeon | reverse complement strand
TTCAGAAAGAGAAAACTTATTTATTAAATTTATGTATTCCAATCTTACAAACATTAAATCAAGAAAGTCTTCATGGAAGAGATGTAGATTTCGTTTAACGACTGCCATTCAAGAGTGTAACCACTGTTTAGCAATAAAATAACAAAAAACTTATAAAGCAATAATTATTTTAACTTTAAATGGTGCCCTTAACTCAATTTGATTCCCTTACAGAACTTGTTAGTCATTGTTTGAACAATGATACAGTAGGAACTATGTATATTGAAGAAGGAAGAGGATGGGATATCATCAGAGCAGATTCTGGCCATTTACCTTTCAATTACAAAGATGAAGAAAACCGTGCTAATTTTCATTTTTTAGTTCCAGTTAATACTAGTACGGAATTAATAGTGAGTAATTCCCATCGCGAACTTACTAATGGGAAAAGACGTAATGGTACGGGGAGCAGGCTATTAAAAGAATTAGAAAACGCTTTTACTCAATATGGAAGGGTCCAAGATAAGAAAGTAACAATAAGGTTTTATGCAATACGTCAAAAAGTCATAGCCTGGTTAAGAAAAAACGGTTATCAAACAGAAGATAATCGGAGATATCATAAGGTTTTATTTGAACCAGAGAATCTAAAATAAACTAACGTTAATGCAATCAACCCAACTCCACTACCATACCTTCCCAGCCTGGATTAATCACGTTAACACCATCAATTTTATCTGTTTTTCCTGCTGTATCATGAATGTGGCCACAGATTACTAACTTAGGTTTGATTCTTTTAATAAAACTATAGATGTCCTTATTCCCGACGTGTCTCCGATCCAC
Organism: Candidatus Woesearchaeota archaeon; assembly: GCA_018221085.1. GTDB lineage: Archaea > Nanobdellota > Nanobdellia > Woesearchaeales > GW2011-AR9 > JAAOXZ01. Next base: position 7,639 of record JAAOXZ010000035.1, on the reverse strand, counting down.
TCTATCTACAGTCGTCCCAAATGGCGGAGCGTGAGTTACTAACACTATTTTTTTCTTTTGATACTTACTATACCATTCTCGAGCCACTTTCCGAAACTCGGCATCTTTCAGAGAAAAACCGCCTTCTCCATAACCTAAGAAAACATAACCTTCAATCTCCACTGCTTTCTCGTGGAAATTCTGACAGTTGTCGTATCCTTTCAAAGCTTTATTCAAATCCTTATTACTCTCGTGATTACCTGGAATAAGTAACACTTTCTTTCCAATAGAATTCAACTTCTTCAAAACGTATCCCAAATGATCTTCAAACATAGTCATATCTCCAGCAACGACTACCAAATCAATATCGTCTTCCTTGCCCCTCTTTACTAACTTCTTTAAGAATTTAGTTTCCCCATGCAAATCTACAAAAGTTAATAACTTCATTTTTCAAAAAGAAACAGTACGTTTATTTAAAATGTCGGAAATATTCTACTAATCGTTTAGTCTATGGTTGGAAACCAATCCTTTTTGAGAAGGTGAAATATTTCTGAACATGCTCAAGAACCATCGCCAAATTATTATTAATAGAAAGAGGTTCTTGACATTTACTTCTTAGGTTCGCTTAAAGGCTTTTCTTCTTTAGGAGCAGGAGATGGTTTTGGGACTTCTTTTTTCTCTTCCTTAACTTCACTTGAAGGCTTTGCTTCTACGGGAGCTTCTTTTTTCTCTTCAGTCTTTTCTACCTTAACTTCACTTTTTGGGACTTCTTTTTTAAACTCTACTTTCTCTGCTTTAACTCTATTTCCTTCTTCTAATTTCATTACCCGCATAATCACTTCTCTAACTGGACAAATCTTATTCAATTTTTTCTTAAGATCCATCTGTAGTTTGTACCTCAATAAATCTACTACAATAGTATCAAAAGTTGATTTGCTTAATTCTTCGGCCAATAATTCTTTTAATCTTTTTCGAATAGAAGTTTTAATAGATTTGTTCACTTTAAAAACAGTAATTGCCAAAGGTTTAAATCGAACATTCTTCCCGTCTTTGGTTTGTAAAATGAAAGAATCATCAATCTTTCCGGTTCCGGTTCTGATTAATTTTCTAACAAAAAAAGGCATATAAGCATAAGCCACTACTTCTGTTTGTAAATTACTTCCACTAATTTCATTTATTCTCAAAGAAACAGAAATATTTTGGTCTCGGATATTTTTAGTTAATTCTCTTAAACTGATTTTAACGGTTCTACCTTTCGCTACCTCTGGTCCAGTCAGATAACTTTCTCCGATTTCTTTCCGACCCAAAAATTTCGGTGCAAAGATAGGGAACCATCTCTTCTTCTTAATTTTTATTTTGCTTACTTTTTTAGTCTTTGCCATTCTTTAGCTAAAATTAACGGGTTGTTTAAAAATATTTCCTTACAAATTGCCAATTTATCGTTTTTTCTAACAAACCGCTTTCAACCTTCTCCCCATATTTTACTTAATTAAACCCCATTTTTCCCTTCTTTTTTTATGTTTTAGAAAGATTAATAAAAAGAATCGTTGTTGAAAAAATTATGAAACTGGTATTTTTAGACTTGGATGGAACATTATTAACAGAAGCCAAAGTAGTTGAAGACACTTTGAGAATATTAGATGGTCTTCTCACTAATGGTAATAAGTTCTGTATCGCTACTGGCAGACAATTAGAACTTATAAAAGAATTAAACTTATTTGACAACAGAGAAGGTTTCTTAATTCTTGAGAATGGTGGAATAATAGGCCGTGTAAAAAATAATCAGTTTGAAGTGTTTAAGGAATGGGAAGACAAGATATCTCCCTTTATGGATGAAATGGATAAACTTAAAGTTGAATTAGGAAAAAATTATGAAATCATACATAAAGAAAAAGGATTTTCTATAGAGACTTATAACGATGTCAAAATTCCCAAAGAATTTCCCAACATAACTTTACGTAGGAATTGTGATACTTTAGATTTCATGCCAAAGATTGCAGGTAAGAAACATGCTGCAGTTTTTTTGATTGAAAAATTAGGATTTAATAAGGACAATGTAGTGCATGTGGGCGATTCAATGAATGATTATGAGTTATTAGAATTTGTTGGAAACTGTGGGACTGTAGCTAATGCCGATGACGCAGTCAAAGAATTAGTTCTTTCAAAAAGAGGGGTTGTTTCTAGTCATAAAGAGACAAGAGGCGTAAAAGAAGTTCTTTCAACATTGAAATTATTGTGAATGTCCGTTTCCTGTTTCGTACCTAAATCTCACTTTCCCTTTAAGAATATCTTCTGCACTATAATCTATTATATTTCTTAATACTCGCATCCTTGCACCATATGAAGGATTAAGATTATCTGTTGATTGTATTCCTTCATTGACCCCATATACAAAATTTTCTGCAAACTGATCCAATAAAGCACATTTGATAGTAGCTTCAACATCTCCAGAGCCATTAAAGAACTGATTTAATTTAGGTACTAATGCTGAATAGAACCTATCCGTAACTTCTTTTTGGATTTCAAAAAAAGCCTTCTTTTTTGGTCTATCAAAATGTGTTAACATATACAAGGGGACGTGGATTGGATGCTCTGCATTTGGCGCTGCATAATCAATAGCCACAATACCCCTGGGAGTCCAAAGATAGTTACTCATTTCTGTATCGAACCTTTGCACTACTGGATCATGTTCTGCTTTTGCTAACATCTGATCGAGTAAACTAGTTCTCCTTTTATCCAAATATTCTGAATTCAATAATCTTTTAACTTCACTAAAATAAGTATTACGTACAAATCCAGATAAGGGCGGAATATTTCTCAAGAATGCTTGCTCTTCAAGGAAAAAGTCAATAAGGCCATGGAAGTCAACATCTTTCCCATTTAACAATGCCAATTCTAAATTCATCCCATCTACATATTCTAGATCTACTATTTTATTTTCTTTGTTGATACTAATCAACTTTTGTTTTTTAGAAAAACCAGTCCGTTCTACGGTAAGATTGAATTCTTCTTCACGTTCAAAAAATTGTTCTTGTCCAGGAAGATATGTTTTACGCAAAATTTTGCCGTTTGGAGTATCTAAAACCTCTATCTTGGTCTTTGCTCTACCTGGAATAATGTCTGATAAATGATCTGTCAGCTGTTCAATTTGTTCATTATTTCCTCTAGAACTTACAACTTCCGTCCTAGCATAGGTCTCCAATCCTCCTTGTAACGTAACCAATTTTTTCCTCCTTGACAGATTTATATAATTTAAAAAACGCAAGACATAAGTCCTTTATTAAGTTTCTGTTTTGTACTTCATGAAATCATAAAAAATATCTTCAGTCCCATTCAACTTATCCTACTCGTCCATGGCAAATGGTTTTCGACAGAAAGTTATTTATATATTATTCAATTTACTTTCATCTTCCAATGAAAATAGTGCTTTATACCTTCCCCACTTGTAAATATTCAAAACTAGCTAGAACCTTCTTTAGAAGGAGACAACTTAAGTTTGAAGAGATAACCTTATTCAAAGAAGGAGAAGCCAGATTAAACTTAGTCGAACTTACTGGTCAAATGGCCACTCCAGTAATTGTTATCGATGACGAAATTATTATTGGATTTGATGACGATCGCCTTAAACAAATTATCAAAGAAAAGAAAGCAAAATAAAAACATAAAACATATAAACCATTTCTGAAACATTTTACGCTATGCCCAAAATAGTTGTTGATACTGATGCTTGTATTGGTTGTGGTGCTTGTTCTGCTTTAGCTCCCGAATTATTTGAGTTAGATGACGATAACAAAGCTCATACTAAAAAAACGGAAGATTTAAACGAAGAAGATCTCAAAAAGGCTCAAGAATGCGTTGAAATCTGCCCGGTACAAGTAATCAAGTTAGAATAGATTTTACTAATCGCTTAATCCCATAGCTAGTTGAGAAATTTCCCACAGATCACAGATATAATTAAATAATCTTTGATAATCTTTTTCTGGCAGAGGATTTACATCTTTTACTTGAGGACCATTTTCTACCGGAAAATCCATTAATACAGCTGAACCGCCAGCAAGACCATCACGTAATCCACAAACATAACTTTCTAGTCGGCTAAACTCTTTCGGAATAAGAGTTTCCTCGTACTCTTTACCATCATATTTTATACAAACACTATAACATTCTTCTCGTTCTCCCACAAATATTTTTGGATTCGCCATAATTTACTTGGCCATCTCTCCGGTATTTAAACCTTATGCTCCTTCCTCAAGTAATGAGCAAATCGATGATGGTGTGTCTTTAATCGGCTCAAAGAATAAAGTTAATCGCTTAATCCCATAGCTAGTTGGAAATTATCCCACTGATTAATATACTGTAAAATTCTCTGGAAATCGTCTTCTGCCATTGGGCCTACATAATCTGCTAGCTCATCATCCGCCGGTAGACCATTTTCTATTACCAAATCCGACAGTAAACCTGCACCATTACACGCACCATCACGTAATCCACAGATATAATTTTCTAACCCGTCCAAATACTTCGAAAAAAGAATTTCTTTAGATTCTTCATCGTTTTCATAAACTAAAAAAATACTATAAAAATTTTTTCGTTCCCCTAAACATATTTTTTTTAAATCTACCATACTTTATTGTCTTCCTCTCTTAAATATTTAAACTTTATGCTCCTTCCTCAAATAATGAGCAAATCGATGATAATGTGTTTTTAATCGGCTCAAAGCCTCGTTGTGTTTCTTCATCACTTCTCTAATATCTTTTACTGTTGACGCATGTCTGGCTCGGTGTTTTCCTTTCTTGTGCATCGCTGCTTTCTCATGTCGACCTTTATGTTTCTCTGCAGATTTACCTAGCTTTTTTAATTTCTTATTTAACTCTAACACTCTCTTAGAAAAAAGATACAAACGAGCTGCTTCCTTGGTCAAAGGCATAATTAAAAAAATAAGGCTTTAAGGCCTTAATTATTTAGCAATACAAATTCCTCTAGAACAACCATCGGGGCATTCATAAGGTGCTAAAAGTCTAGCTTGATTACTTGCGGAACAGTAATGCTGATTCAAAAGTCTTTCATTCAAACAGTAATCTTCGTACACCATTTTTCCCAATTTTAATGTTCCTGGTGTGTAAAAATCATTCTTAGGGTCATCATCCAAACATGTAGCTTGCTCTTCATCTACATACGAATAAATCGGAGCCCCACTAAGCTTTCCGCTCCACAAAAATAATGTCACAATAGCTACAATAGCCACCACACTTACAATCGCTAGAACAGGCAAAAATCGATCTCTTCTCGCATCTGCTCTTGGTCGAGCTCTCTTCACAACACTTCTTCTTCTCATAATATTCACCTCTTTAATACTATAAGCGTATTTTAGAATCTATATAAACTTTTCTCACTTTTTGATTATAATCATAGCGTGATCTTTCTCAAAAGGTTCTAGGCTTCTGAAATCGATGACTGTAAACTCCTTCTCCAATGCTTGTCTCACTTCACTGAAAATACCTTTCGGCTTTCTCTTCACATCTATACTTCTAGATTTTATGGCTAATAATCCATAACCGCCTTTCTTCAAAAACTTTTGACAATTCTTAATAAAAATCTCGGCTTGATTTCGTTGCGCAATATCTTGAAACACTACATCCACCAAACAAACTTTATCATCATATTCTTCTATATGATTAGCATCAGTCAACATCGGCACAATATTTTTCCGATATAAACTTAAAAAGACTAAATCTCGCACTACTCTTGGAGCCGGATCGATACCAAAAATTAATCCTTCTTTTCCCACCATGTCTGAAACAAAACTACAAGTATATCCATGTGAAGCTCCTAAATATAATATTACATCTTTCTTACGAATTCCAGCATTAGTACATCCTTTGGCAATTGCCGCTGCTAACTTACTTCGACGTGGATCAAATTCTCGATATTCGTCTTTTCCATCTCTGACTGTTCTCTCATCAAAAGCCACTTTTCCTGGAACTATACTTTTAGTGTAAATTCTTCTAACCTTTTTATCTTCATACACTTCCAAGATTTTATGTGGTTTGATTCTACTCATTTCCTAAACTTCCTCCCCTAATTCTTTAATTTCAGATCCAAAATCTTTCTTACACTCTTCAACACAGGTTTGAATAAATTCATCAACTGAAGGTTCAATAATCTCGCTTGTTAATTTAATTAGTCTTGCTATTTCTTTAGGATCAGCTGTTTTACCCAATACTCTTTTCATTGTATCAGCCCAAGATTTCCCCATACTTTCATAATTACCATAATCATAATCAAAAGTAGTGTGAAAATACAAATCAAATTCTTCATTTAATGCGCTTATACTTGATCCATAAAACTTAGATAAAGCTTCAACAATTTTTTCTCTATCAATTCCATCAAAACACTGTTTTAATCTCTCATTAATTTCTGGATGTTCTGTAACCAACTTGTATTCAATAGCATTTTCGACCAGAAAATGATTCATTAACTTTGCCATTTGATCATCGCAATCAAACACTTTTTTCGTTTCTTCAGATAATTGTCCATCAAACTGAAACCCGTATCCGTTTCCCTTTTTGTAAGATTGATGTGTAAAACGATCCACACCAATTGGAAACTCATGTAAAGTCATTCCAACAGCTAAGGGAACAAGCGCAGAATATTCTTTATTTAGAAAGTTAAAAAATTCAACAACCCGATTATCAAATCTCTTAGGCAAAGCACTTGTTTGATGAAAGTCAGGCAACAGAGATCCAAATAATAACAAGGGATTTGTGCTTCCGGTTATTTTTTCGGTTAAATAGATATGTGATCTGGCATACATTTTACTTAATCTTCCCCTCCAACTCCTTCTTATATTCCTTTGCTTTAAATGCTCCTTTAAAATAATCTAAACGGGCACATAAAGAAATTTTGTCCGCTAACATTCGGGATGCTTTTCCTTTATGTTTCTTATCTGCCTTCTGAATTAGAGGATGATTAATAATTACTCCATATTTTGGTGATTTAGAACCAGTTTTGATATGTCTAAACAAAGCTTTCTCTGCGCCCAGTAATTGTACCGTTGAAGAAGGTAGTAACGCTAAACGTTTCAATCCCTTTCCCAATTCCAGTAATTTAGCTCCAATATTAGCTCCTGCCAATTCTAAAATATTGGGACAATACTTTTTCATCATTTTTTCTAAATACGTTTCATGTTTATTCCTCAATTCATATAATCGTAAAATTTCTTTCCCCAATAATAACATCTCATCGACATCTTCTTTCTTTAATTCTGCTCCCATACTCTCTTTAACTTTTAATTCCTTCAATAAATCATTTTTATTCTTTTTAATCATCAGTTCTACTAATGTTTCATGATCGTTCAAACTCTTGACTAATTCCGGACAATACCAAGAATACCATTCTTTCAGTCTCTTAACCAAAACATTACAGACTTTGTTCAATTCTTCAATATTGCTAATGGTTTGAATAATCAATAAATCGTCAGACACCGATTCTTTTATTCCTTTCTTAGTGAGTTCTAAATTTAAATTGTAGAAACGCTCAAAATATTTTTTATCTTTGAAAAATTCCAAAACTGTATCTAACTTATCTTCTGGCACTGCTTTCCAGTCTTTATACTTCTTCTTTAATTTACTTTCCGCAGCTTCTTTCTTCTCATAATCGG
>JAAOXZ010000034.1 GCA_018221085.1 Candidatus Woesearchaeota archaeon | reverse complement strand
TTCCACAATAAAAAAACTCGATACTTAATAATCAATAATAAGAGTCCAGTTCCAATGATCACTGCTAACAAAATCCACAAATAACTAGTGGCTTCTTCTACTGGCGGTCTTTCTCCGATGGGTAAATCTTCAAACACTGTTTTTCCTTCTACCGCACTCTGCTCAAAATCAATATAACTATACAGCACTCCCACGCCAATAAACTGCGCTAATAAAAATACCACTAACAGAACAATAGTAATTTTCAAACTATGCTTCATAACAAAAGTAAATTTTCAGTGTTTAAATAATTAACTCACTACCCCACCAAAATCCATCTCCACGTCATCCGCCACTTCGCTTTCCGCAGCAAAATCCTTGAACAAAGGAATTTTCACCGGCACGGCAAACTTAGTAAAAATAGAAGTCACAATCGCTTCTCCCTTGTCCAATGAAGCAATATTCCGATTATCGGTACTCAGATCTTGAGGAGAACTCTCAATCACGGCTTGTCGTTCCAAACCCATCTCTAACCCCAAAATAATTTTAGTATTCATGTTAGCTAGAATATTTTTTGGGATATCGGAAGGGATTTGCGTTATCGCGGTTAAACCCACTTTAAACTTACGTCCTTCCCGAGCAATGCTTTCAAAGACATTTGAACCGTGTTCCAAAACTTTTTTTCCCAACACTCGAGGAGCTTCTTCTAACACGATAGAAATCACTGGTTTTTCATCCAAAGTTCCTTGATTCTTATAAAATTTATACTTATGAAAAATTTCTCCCGCTACTAAAGAACCGATTAAAATTTCAATGGCTCCAGAAAAACTACTAGTATCCATGACTACAATTTTACCATCTTCTAATTCTCGACAAATATCCTTCACCGTATTTTCCCCTGCCGTTTGATCAAAAATTCCTTGACAATACAATTGCCCGCTCACCAATTCCACATTCAACAGATTAATCAATTTTCTCTTCACTACAGCAACAGTATCTTCATTAAACTTAACTCCAATCTCTTTCTCTTCTAAAATTGCTTTAACCCACTCCGGACCAAATTTTCTATGGGCTAAATACAATAACTGTTGTTGCGGATCTGATAAGGCAATCGCTCCTTGAAAATGTTCTGGCTTCAAATCCTTTAAATTAATCTTCAAACTTTTACCGCCCACTACTGGATTAACAGAATAATAAACTAATTTGTCTTTCTTAGGATGGTCTTTCAAACCCAATCCACTCCGCCCATAATATTCATCGTGCGGATCTAACACCAACATCCCACAGAAATCTTTATCTAACACGTCCCAGAGGATACAACTCATTAAATTGCTCTTTCCCTTACCCGTAGAAGAAAAAACACCAACATGTTCGCTAAAAACCTTATCCCCCGGTAAAAAAATACCAACATCCAGAATCTTACTTCCCGACCTTAACTTCCCCAAATGGAACGGTTTTTTGGGCGTAGTAATAAAACTTAAATCTTCCTTTCTAAACTCTCTTACTTTAGAAAAGAAATTAGGTAAATCTTTACACATCCGACAATCATCTCCTTCTACTACCAACATTGGTTTCAGGAAAGCCAAATTATAATTTCTCAACTCACTATCCATTAAATTGCCGGTACCTTCCTCTAAACTCATCCCCGAAACTAATTCTAAATTCTGTGGAGAAATCTGCGAACCATAGGTTAAATCATAAACTTGCAGAATAAACTTCTCTTTACCTTCAATGACTACTAGTTCTCCCAGCTCTAATTTTTCTCCCGCTTTTACCCTAGCTACAATCTTTCCAAAATCCCCAGAAACCACTTGTCCCTTTACCATTCCAACTTTCCAGCCCAATCAATATTTAATCATTTGTATTCTTCACCACAACATTTTTAAATACCCGTCAAATTTAACTTCAACATGGAAGTTACAATCATGCACTTCAGACAAGGGATGCATCGTCAAAACACTGGACAAGCAATCCTTAAGGTAGCTGATACTGCTGAAGAAGCAGAAAAATTCATCGGTAAAAAAGTCACTTGGACTTCTCCCGGCAAGAATAAAGTACAAATTGTAGGTAAAATTTCTGCCTTACATGGAAGAAACGGCAATGTTAGATCTATTTTCTCAGAAAAAGGTTTACCTGGTCAAGCTTTAGGTCAAAAAATAAAAGTAGAATAAAACAATTCTAAAGAAATTTCCCTAATTCATTAACTATCGCTCCACAATGCTTTTTGTAAGCTACTAAGGCTATATTCACTTCTTTAACATTGGCTTTCCAATCTTCAGTACTAATCTTATCTAGGACTTGCTCGCCAAAGTGATCTTTAATATTTTGTAGTGTCCCGGCTAATTTTTCTAACTTGGTTTTAACTGATCCTTCTTCTTTACCAGATTGCTGAGATACTCCTTTCCAAGCTATGCGAACATATTTGTCAAAATCTTTAGCACTTCCCTTAGCTTTTTTCCTATCATCCCCTTTCAAAGAAGAAATAGTCTCATCAGCAGACTCAATACAATTCAATAATAAATCTCGGGCATTATCTAAACGCTTTCTTCTCTTTGCTATTCTTTTTTCTTTGTCTGCCTTTCCTTCGGCTTCTTTTTTACTTTCTACTACTTTTTTCGCTTGTCTTTCTTTCTTTTCTTCTCTGTCTTCTTTAGTTTCTGATCTCTTAACACTAAAAGCGACAATGCCCCCCACTACAAAAACCAGTAACATAATTAAAAATCCCCAACCCAATAAATTTTCTAAACCTAATAAGAATCCGACGAAAGTAACTCCCACTGACGCTGCTATTGCCATTGCTAGTGCTGTTTTTTCTTCAAACAATTCCGAACCCTTAACTGCTTTGTAAGTGATAAAAGCCACTATCGCCGCCAAAACAACTCCGCCCCAAATCCCAAACGGAGCGACTAACCATTCTAATCTTTCTTGAGTACTCATGCCAGTGCCCTGATCCACCACGAATAAAGCAATCGTAGCTAAAGCAGATGCTGCCACCGCAAAAAACTTTCCTTGTTTGTTTAGTTTTCCACTCTCTCCAAAAATTTTGACATGGCTCAATCCTTCCATAAAAACAGCTAAAAATAAAATAAAATACAAGATAAATGAAATAAAATAAGCATTTTCCATGCTGGCTGCTCCAGTAAATAAACCGCTAAAGAAATCTCCAACTCCACTTAACGCATTTCCCAGACTAGGTACTTCTGCAATTACACTCATTGAAAACAAACTAGTCATCAAAACCGACATCCCTAACAAATTTATCTTTTTCATTTTCACACCTATTTCTTTAACATTTTTTCAAATTGTTTTAATTTAATATAAAACCCTTCATCCCATTTTAAAATTGTTTTAATTGCAGTTAAGGAATTTATTTTTCGAGCTTTAAAATTACTACCTGCTTCTTTCATGGTCACCATCTTACCTAATTCAGATAGCCAAGTTTTGGGTTCCGGATAAGTTAAAGCAGTTTCCAAAATACCTCCTCGAGAAAGTGCTACCACTAAAGTTTTAGTGTATGTCTTGAATTCCTTCAACGCTTTCTCGATATCTCCTTTTTTTTCTGGAGATTTAGAGATTAATTTTTTCCCAGCATTTTCTAACCCCTTGAATCTACTTTCCATACGCCGTTCTACTCTTTCCAAAGTTCTTAATCTATCGTTTTTAATCTTCTTTAAATCATCAACCGTCTTAGCGTTCTTAATCTCTTTTTTGATATCTTTCAATTCATAAATTTCCCGAGTAGCATATTCCTGTGCTTGCTCTACTTTTTTCTCTACTTTGGCTACTTCTTTGTTTCCCCCTTTACGATTATAAGTGGGAGTATACTTTTCTTTCTTTGTCTTTTTACCTAAATCTGCTGTTTTGCTGGACGTTCCTCGATTCTTTCTGAACCAAGTCAAAAGACCAACTAACAGAACTACCACTACAATCATAAAACCCCAACCAAATAATGCTGGACTAATAATCCATCCTGTTATCATCAAACCAATGGCGGCTGCAGAAGCCATTGCTCGCATTACAGAATCTCCAAAAATTTTGAGATCTTTAATTCCTTTGTAACTAATTACGGCCACAATAGCTGCAATAGCTACTGCTCCCCAAATACCGAACGGAGTTACTAAATTAGAAACGGCTTCTTTTGTGGATTTACCAGTAACTTGTTCTCCTACAAAAATTCCAATTGTTGCCAACATTGCTGCGGCAAAGGCAAACCATTTTCCCGGTGCACTCAAACTTCCTTTCCCTCCAAACAAAGGCATTGCTCTTAATCCCTCTACAAAAATAGCCATAAACAAAATAAAATACAACACAAAAGATAGTAAATAAGCATTCTCCCAACTAGCTGAGCCAGTAAATAAATCGGAGAAAAAACTCCCCATATTGGAAAAAGCTTCTGCCGGAGTAGGTACTTCCGCTAAAACGCCAATTGAAAATATACTAAATAAAAACAGACCTAATATTAAAATAATAGTTTTATTTCTCATAAACATCACCTTATCTTTTGATAAGATAATATAAATATAAAAGCTATTTAAACTTTTCTCTACTAACGAATCAAAATATACAAAACTCCTGGTTTAGAATATACTCCTAATAATCAGTTAAAAATGATTATTGTTCAGTATCACAGCAAAACTTTATAAATAAACTGCCTCTTAAAAACTAAAATGACACATATTCAAGTAATTAAGGCAGAAGAACTAATTAATCAAGCTGCTGCAGAACTCAAAAAACAAAGCTTAGTACAACCTTTAGACTGGTCCAAATTCGTTAAAACTGGCCATCATAAAGAAAGATTACCTGATAATCCAGATTGGTGGTTCTACCGTGCGGCTGCTATTCTCAAAAGTGTTCATAAATTAGGTCCCGTCGGTACTCAAAAATTAAGAACTAAATACGGTGGCAGAAAAAGACGAGGCCATAAACCCAGTCATTTTTACCAAGCTTCTGGTTCCATCGTCAGAAAAATATTACAACAATTAGAAAAATCAGAACTAATCAAGCAAGAAGCGCATGGCGTTCACAAAGGTCGTGTCTTGACTAAAAAAGGAATTTCTTTCTTAGATAAACTTGCAGTTCAGATTGCTAAAAACAAAAATAATTAAAATGGCCAGATACAAACACCCAGCTAAAAAGAAAAGATTAATCAAAAAAGCATCTCAAACTAGATGGGCCCCTTTCTGGACTGTTTTTAAAAAATACGGCAAAGGTAGGAAAGTTCATCCTTCTCGACATACTGCCGTGAAAAGATCCTGGAAGAGAACTAATACTAAAGCATAGATACTATGGCTAAACCTAAAACCGAAACTAAAACGTTAGAACGAACTTATAATATTCCTTTAAGAAAAGAATACTTGAAAGTCCCTAACTGGAAACGAACTAACAAAGCCGTCTCTGCTGTTAAGAAATTTCTCAAAAAGCACATGAAATCAGACGATGTTAAACTAGGTAAACGCTTAAATGAAAAATTGTGGCAACACGGTATCAAAAATCCTCCCCACCATATCAAAGTTACTACTGTTAAAGACGGTAAAGGCGTAGTTAAAGCAGAACTTTTTGGTTATAAAATAGAAACTAAAAAGAAAGAAGCCAAAAAACTTTCTAAATTAGAAGAAGTAGCTAAAAAAGCAGGTATTAAAATGCCTAAGAAGCTTCCGAAGGAAGGCTTAGAGAAATCGAAGAGTTCTCAAAGAGCAGAAAAGAAAGTGGAAGACAAATTACCTCCTCCGCAAGAATTAAAACCCGCAGAACCTCAAGAACAGCCTCAGGAAACCAAAGAAAAGACCAAACCCACTGAATCCACCAAAACCCAAAAAGCACACTAATATCCTTTTTCTT
>JAAOXZ010000033.1 GCA_018221085.1 Candidatus Woesearchaeota archaeon | reverse complement strand
GATTTCTGAAAGGGTATGGATAAGGGGGCTTTGTTGAGGTATTATAAGAGAAAGGACATTCAAGAGGCAATGGTAGAACATTGCCGCGATAGAGAGTTTAGTGTGCGATACGGCGATAGTTTTGGTAAGCGACCAGATATTCTAAATTACCCTCGGGATGTGATTGAATCGGTGATGAGTGGAGCCACCAGCTTTCATTGCAGTGAAGAGCGGTGGAGCAATCCCTTGGAATTAAGCAGCGAGATCAAGAAACAAGAAATGGAAGAATTGCGTTCAGCGTGGGATTTAGTATTAGATATTGATTGCCCCATTTTTGAATACAGCCGGATTGCGGCAGAATTGATTATTAAATTCTTAAAGTATTGTGGAGTCAAGGGAATTTCTTGTAAATTTAGCGGGAATAAAGGTTTTCATATCGGAGTGCCCTTTGAAGCTTTTCCTAAGCGAGCTTTAGATTCTGAGACTAGAATATTATTTCCTGAAGCACCGAAGAAAATTGCTGGTTATATCAAAGAAAATATCAAAGAAGAATTAGGGAAGAGACTCATGGAATTCGAAAATGGTGATTTTGGAAAGATAAAAGAAAAGACCGGCTTTGATAAAAAAATTATTCGTTATGAAAAAGATAAATTGGGGAATGATGTAGCTAAATTAAATGTGGATCCTTTTTTAGAAATTGACACTATCCTAATTGCTCCCAGGCATTTGTATCGAATGCCTTATTCTTTGCACGAAAAGAGTGGTTTGGCTTCGGTGATGGTGGAGCCAGATAAAGTAAAGGACTTCGAGAAAGAAATGGGTCGGCCGGAGAAGGTAGTGGTAAGTGAGTTAAAATTTTTAGATCAAAATGTGGTGGAAGATAGTGGAAGAAGACTATTATTACAGGCCTTGGATTTTGAAGCCAAACCGGAAGAGAAAGATTACGAAGGGGATAAAAAATTTAGGGGACAGATTATCCAAGTAGAAGGAGCAATCAAAGAAGAATTATTTCCTCCGTGTGTAAAATTAATATTAGAAGGATTGGAAGATGGCAAGAAAAGGGCAGTGTTTTCTTTGATGAATTTTTTAGGCAAAGTAGGCTGGGAGAAGAAAGAGATTAAACGGTTCTTGTTAAAGTGGAATCGAGAGAAGAACAAGGATGGTTTGCGAGAGAACTTGATTATTAGCCAGTTGAACTATTTCAAGGGAGACAAATTACCACCTAATTGCGATAATGAAGCATACTATTTAGACATTGGAGTCTGTAAACCAGATAAATTATGTGAACGGGTTAAAAACCCAGTTAATTATACTCTGCGGAAATGGAAATGGGTCCGAATGCTGGAGAAAGAAAAAGAGAAGAAGGAGAAGGGAAAGAAGAAAGATAAGGCAGTGCCCAAAGAAGAGGAGAAAAGGGAATCAAAAGAAGAGAAAGCTTTTTAAACAAGCCTCAGTTTTAATACGAAATAGTCCGAGTTAATAGCGCACAGGGCTGAGAAAGTCATTTCTTAGCTTTATTGAATAAAAATGGATGACCCAAGATTAAAAGAAATTTACAAAGTAGCTAACCAAGAACTAATGCTGCCTGGAGAGAATGTTAAGACATTAGCTGATTTGGCAGCCGCAGTAGTAGGGAAAGAAAACTTAGTTGATTTTTTTTATCAACCAAACAAAGCTCTGAATGATAAAACTCCTTATGAATTATGCAAAGAAGGAAAATCAGACTTACTTGAATTAAAATTAATGGATATCCTTACCTCCGCTCACGGAGGATAAATTTACAAAATGACAGAAGAAAAACAAAACACCGAAGTTAAACCGGTAAAGAAAGCTCCAGTGCAAAAACCACAAGAGTCATTAAAACATATTGTCCGAATTGGTCAAGTAGATCTAATAGGAGATAAACCACTTAAGATTTCTTTAAGAAAAATTAAAGGTATGGGTTTCAATTTAGCTAACGCCATTTGCAATGTCGCTGGTATTAATAAAGGCAAAAAAGTAGGAGCCTTAAGCGAGGAAGAAATTAAGAAATTAAACGATGTGATTGCTGATCCAATGGGAAAAGGAATCCCAGTATGGATGTTAAACCAAAGAAAAAATTACGAAACTGGTGAAGATAAGCATTTATTTTTGGGAACTTTAGATTTCGTTAAAGATAATACTATCAAAAGATTAAGAAGAATCAAATGTTACAAAGGAGTTAGACATTCTAAAGGTTTGCCAGTAAGAGGGCAAAGAACTAAAGCTAACTTCCGAAGAAGTAAAGGAAAAGTTGTTGGTGTAGCTAAGAAAAAAGCCAAAGCGGGGAGAACATAGATAATGGGAACTCCAAGAAAATTAAGAAAAAAATATTCCACTCCAGTACACCCGTGGAACGCGGACGTCATTGAATCAGAGAGAGAACTAGTCAAAGAATATAAGCTAGGGAATAAAAAAGAACTCTGGAAGATGAAGTCTATTCTCAAGAAATATAAAGATTTAGCTAAACAATTAATTGCCGTCAAAACTTCTCAAGGAGAAAAAGAAAAAGAGCAGATGGTAGATAAATTACAACGATGGGGTTTGATTGGAGCTGGAGCAGAATTAGATGCAGTTTTAGGTTTAGAAGTAAAAGATATTTTAGAAAGAAGATTACAAAGTCTAGTTTTTAGAAAAGGGTTGGCTAGAAGTATGAAACAAGCCAGACAATTTATTACTCACCGACATATTATGATTGATAATAAGAAATTAACTTTTCCTTCAGCAATTATTTCTAGTGAAGACGAAAATAAGATTCGATTCGATAGTCGTTCTTCTTTAGATGATCCGGAACATCCGGAAAGAGTGATTCTGGGTAGGAAAGACGAAATGGAAGTTAAGGCGGTTGTTCCAGCTAAAGAAGAAGTGAAAGCTGAGAAGAAGCCCGCTAAGGAAGCTCCTGCTGAAAAACCCGCTGAAGAAAAGAAGGAAGAAACTCCTACTAAAGAAGAGGTTAAAAAATGAGAAACGACAACAGAAGGAATACTGAACGGAGACCACCACGACAGGAATTCTACGGAAAAGTAAGATGGGGAATTGCCCACATCTTTGCTAGTTATAATAATACTATCATTACGGTTACTGATATTACCGGAACCGAAACCTTAGCCCGATCTAGTGGAGGACAAATAGTCAAAGCAGACCGATTAGAAAGTTCACCAACTGCAGCGATGGGAGTAGCAAAAAAGATCGGAGAGATCATTAAAGATAAAGGAATTGGCGGTTTATACATCAAAGTGCGAGCCCCAGGAGGCCACAATGGTCCAAAAAGTCCCGGTCCAGGAGCTCAAGCAGCCATTAGAGCGTTATCCAGAATGGGTATCCGTATTGGTAAAATTGAAGAAGTTACTCCAGAGCCACACAATGGTTGTCGAGCTAAAGGAGGAAGAAGGGGGAGACGAGTATGAAGCTAGAAAAATTAAATTGGGATAAAAAAAATAACCTATTAACTTTCCTCTTAAAGGATTCAGAAGAAGGTTTTGTTAATGCTATCAGAAGATTAATCTTAGAAGAAGTACCCGTTTTAGCAGTAGAAGATGTAGAAATCAAAGAAAATAGTTCTGCCTTATACGACGAAATGATAGCTTTAAGATTGGGTTTAAGTCCGATCAAAACAGATTTGAAAAGTTATACTTTAAAAGAAAAATGCAAATGTGAAGGTGAAGGCTGTGCCAGTTGTGAATTAATCTTAGTTTTGAAAGGCGGTAAGAAAGGTTATGTTTACGCTACCGATGCAGATAGTAAAGATTCTAAATGCAAATTTGTGCACAAAATGCCAATTGTAAAATTAATATCAAAACAGAAAGTAGAAATGCAACTGACTGCTATCTTAGGAAAAGGAAAAGAACACGCTAAATGGAGTCCGGGATGGGTATGGTTCCACGGCTGGCCAGAATTCAAAGTGACCGGTAAAAGTGACGTGAAGGGATGTGCTGAAGAATGTAAAGTGTTAGAATCCCGAGGCGGAACTCTGAAGATTAAAGATATCACTAAATGGAATGGTGCTTGTGAACAAATTTGTGAAGAGCACGGAATAGAAGTAGTTAACAACGATAAAAACATGGTCTTTAACTTAGAAAGTTGGGGACAATTAAGTTGTAAAGAAATCTTAGATACTAGTGTAGATATCTTATTAGAAAAATTAGATGAATTTGAAGGATTATTGTAAAGATGGTAAAACGAACTGGCCCCACAAACTTTCAGCTGAAGTTGCTGATTGAGGAACTAGAAAAGAAGTTTCTAGAAGGTGGAGTAAAATTGTGGAGAAGATTAGCCAGTGATTTGAAGAAACCATCTCGACAAAGAAGAACCGTTAATATTTATAAAATTAATAAGTGGTCTAGAGAAGGAGAAACAGTTGTAGTTCCAGGAAAAGTTTTGAATCTGGGCGAATTAAGCAAGAAAGTTGACGTAGCAGCCTTTAGTTTTTCTGATGCAGCTAAAGAGAAAATTAGCAAAGTAGGAAAAGTAATGGATATTCAAGAATTAATGGAGACGAACCCTGAAGGAAAGAAGGTTCGAATATTAGGATGAAAGTTATCAACGGAGAAAAATTATTACTAGGACGATTATGCTCATATGCAGCTAAAGCTGCTTTATTAGGCGAAGAAGTTAAAATAGTCAATTGCGGCAAGGTAGTTGTTAGTGGAGACAGAAAGAAAGTTTTCGCTAATGAAAGACAGAAAAGAGAGCGTGGGGGTTACCCATTAAAAAGTCCTAAATTACCTAGATTACCTGACAGATTTGTTAGAAAAGCAGTGCGAGGAATGCTGCCACACAAAAAAGAACGAGGTCGGGAAGCTTATGGCCGAGTAATGTGTTATGTTAATATTCCTGAGGAGTTTAATTCCAAT
The DNA here is from genome assembly GCA_018221085.1 of Candidatus Woesearchaeota archaeon. Classification (GTDB taxonomy): domain Archaea; phylum Nanobdellota; class Nanobdellia; order Woesearchaeales; family GW2011-AR9; genus JAAOXZ01. The sequence continues at coordinate 27,655 of JAAOXZ010000033.1, read as the reverse complement.
ATGGAAACTATAGAAAGTGCTAATGTGGGGAAATTACCTACTTTAAAATACGTGACAGTTACAGAAATCTGTAATTGGTTGAGGGGAAGAAAATGAAAAAATCAAACGCAGTTCATAAGAGTGGTAAACGGAAGCGATCTATAGCTAGAGCTACAGTGAAAAAAGGTCAAGGAAAAGTCAAGATTAATGGAGTGTTTTTAGATAATTTTGGAAATGATGTTTCACGATTAAGAATTCAAGAACCCCTTATTTTAGCCGGTGAATTAGCTAAGAAAATTAATGTAGGGGTTTCAGTGAGAGGCGGTGGAGTAAATGGACAAGCAGACGCTATTAGATTAGCAATTGCTAGAGCCTTAGTAGAATACGATAATAAATTGAAAAAAGTCTTTGAAGATTACGATCGGTTATTGTTAGTGGCAGATATCAGACGAAAAGAAGTCTGTAAACCTAATATTTCCAAAGCGCGAGCAAAAAGACAAAAATCATACAGGTGATGCTATAAAATGATAACAACAAAAATCAAAATATTTTTGAGTAATCAAATTCCAACGGAGTTGAAATTATGATAATTCCAATAAGATGCTTTTCGTGTGGAAAACCCGTAGGTCACCTATGGGAAGAATACGCGGAAAAAACCAGTAAAGGTGCCGACAAGAAGAAAGTCTTAGACAGTTTAGGCGTAGAAAGATACTGTTGTAGAGGATTACTCTTAGGTCACGTAGAATTAATTGATCTAGCGGCAGAATTTAAGAAATTCTAAGTTAAGGACAAAATCAAAAATGACAATTGTAACTATAGAGAATTTTGATGGGGATCGTGGGTATGTAGAAGGAGACCATCTTTGTCGATTACAAGCAATAGAACTAGAAGGAGCACTTTATTTAATAGACGGTCCAAAAAATGGAGTAGTTTATCGTGTCCTTAATGATCATGTAGCAACCCATACTGCTACGGCAGTGGAAGTTAGAGACTCTGATTTGATCCGACGTTTAGAAAAAGAAGATATGAAACGAGTGGATTTGAAATCAGATAATTTATTATTAAGGTAAAGTTTAAAAGTTAAAGTTCTTTTTCTATTGTTATGATTAACTTAAAGAAGATCTCTAGTAAGTGGCAGAAGAAGTGGGACGAAAAGAAGATATTTAAGAGTGTTAGTGGTAAAAATAATTTTTACGTTCTAGAAATGTTTCCTTATCCTTCGGGTAGCGGTTTACATATGGGGCATTTAAGGAACTATGCCATCGGAGATGCTTTTGCCCGTTACAAACGGATGAAAGGTTTTAATGTTCTTTATCCGATGGGCTATGATAGTTTTGGTCTGCCGGCAGAAAATGCGGCCATCAAACAGAAAGTAGATCCGCGGAAATGGACTGAGAACAATATCAAACAAATGCGGAAGCAGCAGAAGAGTATTGGTTTAAGTTATGATTGGTCTAGAGAATTAATGACGCATTCTGAAGAATATTACAAATGGAACCAATGGATTTTTTTAAAGTTTTTAGAAAAAGGGATAGCTTACAAGAAAGAAGCCCCAGTTAATTGGTGTCCTGGCTGTAAAACAGTATTGGCTAACGAGCAAGTAGTGAGTGGGAAATGTTGGAGATGTAAAAGTCAAGTAGAGAATAAATTTTTAGGACAATGGTTTTTCAAAATTCGTGATTATGCTGAGGAGTTATTGAATGGCTTAGATGGATTAAAGAATTGGCCGGAGAAAGTTAAGATTATGCAAAAGAACTGGATTGGCCGTTCAGAAGGAACCGAGATTGAATTTAAAATTGGTAAGGAAAAAGTAGCTATTTTTACTACCCGGGCCGATACTTTATTTGGGGTTACTTTTATGGTCTTTGCTCCAGAACATCCCTTGGTAGCAAAGTGGGTTAAAGGAACCAAGTATGAGAAAGAGTTTAATTCTTTTTTGAAAGAAGTACAGAAAGAAGACAAATTTGAACGGATGGCAGAAGGTGGAGAGAAAAAAGGAATGTTTATTGGAAAGTATGCTAGTCATCCAATCACTGGAGAGAAAATTCCTCTTTATGTGGGTAATTTTGTAGTTTATGAATACGGGGCCGGAGCAGTAATGGCGGTGCCGGCTCACGATCAAAGAGATTTTGAATTTGCTAAACGTTTTAAGATTCCAATTAAAGTGGTGATTCAACCTTCTTCGTATAAGTTGGATGTAACTACGATGTCACAAGCTTACACTAAAGACGGTAAGTTAGTTAATTCTCCTAATTTTAATGGTTTAGGGAATCGAAAAGCGATTGTGGAGATTGGTAAATTTTTGAAGCAGAAAAAACTAGGTAAGGCAGTAGTAAATTACAAATTAAGAGATTGGTTAATTTCCAGACAGCGATATTGGGGAACTCCGATTCCAATTGTTTATTGTGATAAATGTGGGATGGTGCCGGAGAAAAAATTACCGGTGTTGCTGCCGAAAGATGTTAAGTTTACCGGAGAGGGAAATCCGTTAGAGGATTCTAAGAGTTTTGCTAAATGTAAATGTCCTAAATGTGGCGGAGTTGGTAGAAGGGAAACAGACACCATGGATACTTTTGTCGATTCTTCTTGGTACTTTTTACGTTATTGCTCCGCTTCTAAGAAATTGCCTTTTGAATCTGATCCCGTGAATAAGTGGATGCCAGTAGATCAATATATTGGTGGCATTGAACATGCCTGTATGCATTTGATGTATGCTCGATTTTTTACTAAAGCCTTACGGGATTTGAAGATGGTTAAGTTTGATGAACCGTTTGCTAGGTTATTATGTCAAGGAATGGTGTTGAAAGAAGGTGTGAAAATGAGTAAGTCCTTAGGTAACGTAGTAGAACCAGAAGTGATTATGGACAAATATGGAGCCGATACTGCCCGCTGGTTCATTTTATTTACTGCTCTGCCAGAGAAAGAGCTAGAATGGTGTGAAGGGGGAGTAGATGGTTGTTTTAAATTCCTGAATAAAATATGTAGTTTGTTGGATGAAGTAGAATATGGTAATGAAATGGGCAGTAAGGAAAAGTATTTGATCGGGAAGATGCACCGAACGATTGAAAAGGTAGAGAATTATTTAGAGAAATTTGAATTAAGCTTGGCGATTGGAGCAGTGATGGATTTAGTGAAGCATTTAGTGAAATATAAGAAAGGAGAAGTCAATAAGAAAGTATTCTTAGAAGTAGTGGAGAATTTGGCTTTAATATTAAATCCGTTTGTACCTCATTTGTCAGAAGAATTGTGGAGTGTTTTGGGCAAGAAAGGATTTACTTCATTAGCTAAGTGGCCCAAGTACGATTTAAAGAAGATTGATTTGAAAGCTGAGATGGCGGAAGAAGCAATTGGTGTAGTGATGGGAGACATTAGTACCGTTTTAGAGTTAATTGGAATTAAAAAGCCATCGTTGATTAAATTATTTGTAGCCGATAAATGGAAGTATGATTTTATTACTAAGTTTAAAAAATTATTAGCTAAGGATCGAAATCCAGGAATGATTATCAAGGGTTTGATGGTGGGGGAGTTGAAGAAACATGGTAAAGAAATTAGTAAGCTAGTGCCTTATCTGATTAACAATTCTAGTAAACTGCCGGAAGGGAAGTTGGACCAGAAAAGTGAATTGACTGCTTTGGAAGAAAATAAGGAAGCGATTGCTGAAGAGTTTGAATGTTCCGTCGAGATTATAGTTGGTGGGTTGGAAGAGAAAGCACGGAAAGCAATGCCCGGTAAGGTTGGAGTTTTGGTAGAGTGAGTCAATCTTTTTTTAAATATTCTGAAGGTAAATAATCACTAACATGTTGATTCCGTACTGGGACCTTATCTAAACCCAATTCTTCAATAGCAATTTCTCGAACGAGGTTTCTTTCAATTTCTTCTTCAGAAAGAGATTCTAAACTGCCTCGGTAAAATTCATTTTGGAGGTTATCAATTGCTTCACCAATGGTTATTAGGGGATTTTTTGTATAAGCTTCTTTTAATTTTTGCCTTAGTGTGTCCATATCCCTTTCAATATTGTCCTCATCGACAACATATAATTCGTCTGGGTTGACCATCTAAATAAATATAAGGTGTAAAATATTTATAAAATGTTCTAAAGTTAATTCTTATAAATCTTTCAGTAACCTTTATTTAGTTCTGTTATTTTATTAATAAGATAGATGTTAGTAGACTTTGGAATCGTATTGATAGGATGTTTAGTGATTGTCTTACTAGCTCATTTTGTAATTAGAAAAAATATAGATATTGCTGAACACTTTGGTTTCTCGGGAACTTTTATTGGGTTAACTATCTTATCCATCGGAACTTCCTTGCCGGAGATTATGACCCATATTATGGGCAGCATTCATATTTTAAAAGATCCTTCATTGTATCAAACGGTTTCTTCACTAGTGATAGGAACTAATATTGGTTCAGATATTTTCCAACAGAATTTTATTTTGGGGATAGTGGCCATTTTAGGTACGGTAGTAGTACTGAAAAAAAACATTCCCGCTATTATTGGGGGGCTAATTGTAGGTGCAGTAGCCCTATGGCTAGTTAGTATCAACGGTTTAATTTCTAGATGGGAAGGAGCAGCATTAGTGATTGGTTACTTGATTTACTTAGTCTACCTCAAAAGACAAAAGCTAAATGAAGGTATCCGAGCTAAAAACCATTTAACTGCTAAAAAAGTAGCGTTAACCGTTTCATTGATATTAATTGGTTTTGTATTAATGGCCTTGGCTGCTAATTGGGTATTAATAGCTGCAGAATCTTTAGTGATGGAATTAACTATCAGTGCCAGTTTTTTTGGAGTCTTAGTTATTGGGATAGCTGCAGCCTTGCCAGAGTTGACGACGGCACTAATTGCTTTGAAGAAAAAAAGAAAAGAGATGTCTACGGGAGTGTTAATTGGCAGTAATATTACCAATCCTACTTTAGCTCTGGGTTTGGGGGCAATGATCTCTAAGTATTTTGTTCCCAATGTAATAGTGTGGTACGATTTGCCAATAAAAATTTTGGGAGCGATAGTAATTTTATTTTTCTTATTAAAACACCGTTCTTTAGGGAAGAAAGAAGCAGTGGTGTTAATTGGGATGTTTTTATTGTATTTGATCTTAAGAAATGTATTCTTCCCGGTGGATATCTAAGATGATAATTAATCGAACTAGGAAAAATATTTTAAGTCAAAAAGAGAATTATTGTAATAATATTTTCTCGCAAGGTTGGGGGTTGATGTTTTCTAGGAGAAAGAATTTAGTAATGATGTTCAATCAGGAAAGGAAGATTAAATTACACAACTTTTTTGTTTTTTATCCAATTGATGTATTGGTCTTAGATGCTGATAAAAAAATTGTAGAGATTAAACAAAATTTTAAACCATTTACCAAATGGAATTCTGATAAAAAAGGACAATATGTAGTAGAATTAGGAACTCCAACAAACTATGTAATCGGAGATCAGTTAGAGTTTGAAATTCATTAAGTTAATAAATCAAATTTTGTTCTAAATTGAAATGCATTCAGAAATAGTTTTGGAAGCGATTGCAGAAAAAGTAGATGTTTACGAAGGAATGATGAGCCGGCATTACTTTGAAGCCAAGATTAAGAAAGTTATAGATGCTGATCCAGCATTCCAAATAAATTATTTACGTAAGGAATTAGATTATGAAGATTTTTCTCAGATAGGTGTTATGTTAGCGCAGAAAGGAGTTTTAGAAACGGTGATGCGTGGGGAGCAGTTATTTTATTTGAAAGTTGGACCTTATTTTTTATAAACTTTTTTACGATGGTCAATTTTAATGACTAAAATAGCTAATATTCCTCTATCGATATCAACGATTACTCGATAATCTCCAACTCTAAGGCTACAACCGGGATCTCCCACTAATTTTTTAACATGTGCTTCTGGCCTAAATTTAACCCTATTCAAAACTTTGATAATCCTTTCTTGTATGGGAAGTTCCAACTTATTTAATTGTTTTACAGCTTTTTCAGAAAAAATCAATTCGTACAAAATAAATCACCCTCACAAATTTAATTTCTTTTTCACTTGAGACAAAGTATAAAATTTTCCTGCTTTAATTTCGGCTCTTGATTCCTCAAGGTCTCTCTTGGTTTCTTCGGATAATTCCATAGTGTCTTCTATCAGATCCCAAATAACTGCCTCATAACTTTCATTATCAAACATTTTTCGGTTTTTTAATTCCTGAACTAGTTCTTGACTAACTTGAATGGTGGTTGCCATAGTAAGCTATAGAACGCTATAGTATTTAAATGTTTTGATAGAAGAAGAGTTTAGGGGCACGCCCGCAGTCGAAACAATAAAGCCTCACCAGCTTAACCTTAAACGCTTCTCGAGTTTGCGACCCTTTGAACATGAAGATTGAAAGTTAAGGCTGCTCCGTTCCCGGCCTGACCTGGTTCCCAACAAGTCCATCCCAAAGGACAAACCGTCAGCAAAGACGCTTAAGACCAGCAAAACAAAATTATCCCTTCCTTGGGCTTCGGCTCCACCATAAAGCTCGTTGATGGTAACAAGGGAGAGCTAACCCCCCAGCCTAGCTGGCCCTCTCGTTTTAATTAATAGTTAATTACGGATGATATTTTTAAAGGTTTCTGAAGAAATAAGATAAAATATCAGTCTGTTTTTTGACTTATTAAGAGATTTACCAGTTCTGACTATATTCATTGTAAACAGACTCTAGTCCTTGAATTATTCTTTTACATTGGGGACTAATCCGTTTATCAAATTCCGGCCCGTCAAAGGCATCAACCAAAGTTAATATTTGTTCAATTTCGTCTTTGGAATTAAATACCGCATCCTCTAGAGTTCCTTCTTTTTTCTGTTGATTGAGGTATATAAATAATTTACTTACCAGTTTCTCCACCACTAAAGGGACAACTCTTTCTTTGTTATCAGCGAAAGAAATTTCTTCTCCAAGGACAGGATACTGTTTGCCAGTTCTCAGTTTCCGGTCTTTTCTCCGATAGACTTCTTCAATGGTGACGATATTCATGTAAATTATTTGTTGGGGGCGTTTATAATTTTTTTCTCTTTATCCTAAATAATGTACCAGCAGGGAGTCCGTATAAGAAAAGTAAAGAAGGTAGTACTAAACGGAAAGTAGAGTCAGTATTCAAAAAGTAAGGAACAATAAAAATTAAATAATTTAAACCTTCCCAGTGCCAAGAACTATTTTTTAATTCTATAACGAACAGTACTAGGGCTAAGATAGTAAAAGGAATCAGATAAAAGTATTGATTGGCTTGGTAAAGAAATAAATTAATAGTAAAGAAAAGCATGACGAATAAAATTCGTTTAATTAATATAAAATATTTTTTTCCCGGTTTTAATTCTTCTGGAGCAATAAAAGAAAGTAGTAAACCCACCAAAAAACCACCTAAAGAAAATAATAATTTAAGCATTCAGTTCCCTCTCAAAATTAATTAAGAATTGCTGCCAATCTTCTTCCTTAATACAGGCTCCACACGCCATTTCGTGACCGCCACCATAACCTTCAATACCAATTAGGGCCCTTTCCAAAGCTGGAGCCACAGGTAAGTGTCTACTGCGTAAAGAACATTTCATCTCTCCGGATTTTTTCCGAGCTACAATGACTATTTTATGAGAATAAAGATGCAATAATTCGTTAGATAATTCGCTAGTAAAAGATTGGGTTTGTTCATCATAAGGAAAAATTAAGAAAGGTTTGTCAGTTTTCTTGTTTAATTGTTTTTTAGCTTGCTGTAATAAAGCTTGATACTTAACATCAATGCGTTCAAATCTTTTGTAAAGATATTTTCCTTGAGCAGTTTCTTGCTCTAAAATTTCATAAGGAGATTTTATTCTAGTGAGAATTTTGATACACTTATTAACTTCATAAATGGGGCCCTTCAAAAGAAAAGAAAAAACACGGACTAATTTACCAATCGGTTCTTGATAAATGGCTTCGTCAATAGTAACTTTCTTTTTTAGTAACTTAGGAAATTGTTCGGAAAATTCTTTATGGAAATCAGGTAAATGATAATCACCCAAACAACCAACCATAGCTAACCACGAATCTTGAGTATTTTGATTAATTTGATAAGCCATGCGAGTAGTAGGGATATAAGCTTCGGGTTTTTTTATTCTGGGATTGAAATAGTGGACTTTTTGCCGTTCAAGGGGCTGATGATGGTCAATCCAAAAGATAGGCCGTTTAGCAGCGTTGATAAATTCCTGATCCACCATCGGCATATCTAAAATAAATATTTTATCGGGGTTGCGTTCTTGGACTTTTCTTAAAAAAAGATTAGTAATTTGGGGGATGGTTTTGACTACTGTTCCTTGGCCTTCGCGGTGGATTTTATACATCAAAATAAAAGAGCATAACCCATCGGGATCATCATCAAAGAGAAATAAAGGATTCTTAGCAGTGGCTAATTCCTCTTGGATAAAGGTGATTTGTTTGTTAGTGAGCATAAATAGAGAATTTTTTGTGTACTTTTAAAAGGTTTGGTTTTTAGTAAGTACTATGTCAACTTGCACGGCACAGTTACGGCGCTTGGTTTTATTGATTAATTCATGAGCGCCGTGTGCCTCAATGGGCAAAGCAGACATAGTACTTACGGTTTTTAACGGGTGGAAGATAACAATTAATATAAATTGCGGAGATTGTGAAAACCCATGCAAATAAAAAGAGTGAAATATAAAGAAGTAGAGCGGTTCCCCGAATTCAATTTAAATAAAAGTTTCAAAGAAGATTTTTTTGGCAGTAGTCCAGCACCCTTTATTGGTCGCTTTGGTTATCCATATGTTAATGTGGGGGTGTTGAGTCCGCAATTCTCTGAAAATACCGGAATCTATGATGCGCCCAGAGAATGGAGTGCGAGTAATTTTTCCATTAATAAAATTGCTAACATGCGTTATGGATTAGTTAATTCTCAACAAAAAGCGAGAGTCCATGATCTACTAAATCAAAAAAGCAAGATTTTAGAAGTGTGTCAAGAAGTGGGGATGGCTTCGAAGCCAGTAGAATTGGAAATCAATCTAACAGATAAACCGAAACTACACTTAGAAAAAGAAAGTGAAATAATCCCTTTTGGACCTGCAGGAAAAGTAAGAAAGATCAGAATTACGGAAAATACTAAAGTGAATTCTAAAGTAGATAAAATTGTTTCAGATATTGATTTAAAGGCGGTTTCCGGAGTATGGGACTTATACCAGAAGGGTTTTGATGAAAATTTTTTAAGTAAATTAATTTCGGTGGGCAATTTAGGAATCAAGAAAAACAGAAAATTAGTGCCCACTCGCTGGAGCATTACTAGTATTGATGATACTGTTGGGAAAAAGATCGGAGAGGAAGTAAAAAGACTTCAAGTTGGAGAGTTCCAAGTTTATTTTGGTGGTGGATGGGGGAACTATTATTTGGTGTTGTTTTTTCCAGAAGTGTGGAGTTTTGAATTATTTGAAACTTATTTAGAATACAAAGTCAACCCTTGGAGCAAAACAGGAACTTTTTATTCTACGGATTACGAAAATTTTAATGGTCGGAAAAGCTATGCCCAAGAATGTGCGGGAGGATATTATGCTTCGCGGTTACCAGTACTAGAAAAAATGAAAGAATTAAAAAGACAACACAGTGCTTTAGTGCTGCGATTTATTACGCCAGAATATAATATGCCTTTGGGTGTATGGGTTTGTCGGGAAGCAACGCGTAAAAGTTTAAACGAAAAATCCATTACTTTTGGTTCTAAATCATTAATGTTAAAATATTGCGAAGAATTAGTAAAGAAAAAATTTGGTTTTGATATTCAATCGTTATTAAAAGAGAGTAAACTCCTCACGGAAATGGAAAAACAAAAGAAATTAGTTGAATTTAATTAAAAACTATTCAGTCTTCGTCTTCTTTGATCTTGATGGCCCGAAAAACTTTTTTTCGAATGATTTTCTTAACTAACGAATATAATTCATCTTCGCATTCTGGTTCATTAAAAAAATCCAAAGGCACATCAGCCCCAGCAGAAGTTATTTTACCGCCGGCCAGAGTTTCGCTAAAAATAGCTTGCGCCAATTCGGTAGCGTTAACATTGGAATTTTTAGTTCTAATAGAACATCGGATTCTGTTATCAGCAACGCCGTAAATGATAGTAGTTTCAATACCTTCCATATCCAATAAATAATCTGCAGCTAAGGGGATGGCATCGCTTTCTTCTACGATTCCTGTTCCGGAAATGAGATAACTATTTTTAACTTCTCGATCTTTGATGGCATTAGCTAAAGCGTCTGTCATAGCAGAGGTCTTAAGGGGATTCTCAATTTTTCTTAATAATTCATAATTAATAGATTCATGTAAGGCGGCATAAGCCAGGACATCTTCTGTTCCGACATTTAAAGTGAATTTGCCCGTATCAGATCTAATGCCGTGGGCCATGGCAGTAATAATATGTTCGTGTTTTTGTTTATCTAATTCAATTTTATAATGAGAAAGTAGTTTTAAAACCAAAGTAACACAGGCCCCCACCGGCCGGATATATTTTAAGTGGGCCTTGACTCTATTTTTTTCTAATTTATGATGATCTACAATTACCAACGGTTTCGGAACTAATTCGCTTCTAGCAGTATCGACTAGGATAACTCCATGGTATTTTTTCGGATCAAAAGATTCAATAAGATTTAATTCAATATTATTTAGATTAACTAAACTTTTGTTTTCGGGATTGCTAATCCTTCCAGGATAGTAGATATCACTTTTAATGCCAAATTGTTCTTCTAATAATAATTGCATACCTAAGGCAGAACCGATAGAATCTGGATCGGGATGGGTGTGAGTAAAGATAGCTAATTCTTTTTTACCTTCTAGTATCTCTTCTAATTTTGTATAATTAATCTCAGCCATATTTAGTTCAGAAGCAGATTAATTATAAAAGCTTTTGGAAAAGATTTATATAACGAACAATAATAGTTTTTAGTAGAGGTGATATGATATGGCTTTAACTCCGTTTGGATTAATGGGAATGGGTTCTTTTGTTGTGGCATGGTTTGTAGGTATGATAGCAATCTACATTTATTTTGCTTTCGCATTGATGACTATTGCCAAAAAAACCAAAACCGATAATGCCTGGTTGGCTTGGATTCCAATAGCCAATGTTTACCTGATGACTAAAATGGCCGGTCTACCTGGCTGGTTAACACTGGCAGTATTGTTGCCCTTGATACCTTTAATGGGTAATTTGGCATTGATGGCAGTGCTAGTATTTATGTGGTGGAAAATTGCGGAAGCGATTAAAAAACCTGGCTGGTGGGGCGTATTGTTAATAGTACCACTAGTAAACTTAGTTGTTGTTGGTGTAATGGCGTGGGGCAAATAAGCCCTTTTTTTCTTTTTTTTCTTTTAATTAAAAAGAAAGTTTTTTAATGAAGAAAGTTTTAATGTGTTCTATGGCGATTAATGAATGGAAGATCTGGCAGAAGTTAAAGCTAGCTAAAGAAAAAGAAACGGAAGATGTTAAAGTAAAACAAGACTTAAGTGCAGTACTGGTTTCTTTGAAGGAAATTGATGTAGTGGAATTAGTAAAGAAATTAGAAACCATGAAAAGTATGGTTAAAGAAGAAGGAATTGTAGAAGACGGTTTGAAAACAGATAATTTATCCAAGCAGATTAAACAATTAGATGGAATTCTACAAGCATATAGTTTTTTGGAAATTGATGTTAACATCAATGGTTTGCGATTGAGAAAAGTGGGTAAAGAGCTATTACGAAAGGCATCGGAATCCGGAATGAAAGATGTAGTGAAAGAGAAACAGAAAGATATGAAGTGGCGGTAACTAACCAACAAAGATTTTATACTTTTCGTGGCCTTCTAATTCTGAGACGATTCTTTTAACTACAATCATCTTAGGGTCGGGTAAGAGTTTAACTCGGTTCTTTAAGTCTTCAAAATTCTCGAAGGGTTTTTGTCGACGAGCTTCAATGATCTCCCACATGTGTTTTTTCCCCAATCCAGGAAGTAATTCTAACTGGTGCATTCTAGTGGAAAGAGGCTGAGCTTCGTTAAAGAACTTAACGTATTTCTCTTCGTTATCAGAAACAATTTTATCGACAACGTGTTTCAATTCGCTCTGGGCAGTAGCGGTTAATTTATCGGCAGAAATTCTACCTTTAATATGATGGATCCGTTCTCTTTTTCCTTCTCCAATGTAAACTTCTTCATGAGGTTGTAAGAAAATACCTTTCTTAGGAATCAATTCTAGAATAGTTAAATGTCCTAAACCGAGAGCCTGAGCTATCGAAGACTTGACGGGGCTAGCATCAAAAGGATAGCCGTGTTCTAAGTAGTCTAAGACAACTGCTTTTTCTTCTTTTGGTTGGGGTGGTAAATTTCTTTCTTCCATTTTATTCTAGTATTATTCAATAGTTAATAAAAATTACGCTTTATTCCGCCACTTCTTTGACTGTCGCAACAATACTTTCCATGTCTTTTTTAGGCATGCTGACGGGATAAGCTTGGAGAATCACTTTCAATTCTTCTAAAGTGAGAGGTAGGAAGTCAATAATTTTGATGATGTGGGCTTCCTTCAAACGAATTAATTTAAGATCAGTTAGTTTCTTGTAAAGTTCTTCTTTCTTTTCTTTAGAAACGTGAGTAAATAAACCCAGAAATTCTTTAGTCTTATTGGAACGATAATTAAGTTCTTTGTCGCGTTCTTCTATCTCTTGAAGTGCTTCTTGAACATCAACTAACGTTACAGGGGTTTCTTCAATAAATTGTGGGTTTGGCATTTTAAATTATACTTTTTTTAAGTGAATAGGATGAACATTAAATAATTTTGGTTTTCGACCATCTTTAATGGCGACTTGGTAACAAAAACCTCTCTTTCCGGAAATGGTACCAGTTTTACCGTGAAAACGAGGGAAATACATACCTTTAGCAACCGCTAAATTAGCTTTTAAGACTACCTTCTCTCCAGTTTTAAATTCTTGGAAATAACGGCTTAACGGAACCTTGCCTTTATCTTTAAAGTGCTGTTTAAACTTCTGTCTTGTTTTTCTCCTTGCAGTACCTATTCTTCTTACCATGAGTCTTAAAATTTAAGAAAGTATTTATAAAGGTTTCGGGTAAGAAAAGGATTCATGGAACTTTACCAAGAAATTATCTCGGTACTCCGAAAAAAGAAACTGACTGCTAAACAGTTGGCTAGGCTAAAAAGAGAACTAAGTATGAAGTATAAAGCTAAAAAGATACCAACTAATATTGAAATTCTATTGCATAGTGAGGGGAAAGATTTGAGTTGGTTAAAAAAAAGATTGATGACTAAACCCACTAGAACCATTTCTGGAGTGGCACCAGTAGCAATTATGACTAAGCCCTTTAAATGTCCTCACGGCAAGTGTGCCATGTGTCCGGGCGGAGTAAAAAGTCCCTTTGGAGATGTGCCACAAAGTTATACTGGAAGAGAGCCGGCCACTATGAGGGGAATAAGAAATAAGTATAGTAGTTATTTACAGATTTTTAATCGATTGGAACAATATATTTTATTGGGGCATAATGTTGATAAAGTAGAATTAATTTTGATGGGAGGAACTTTCCCTAGTTTTCCGATTAAATATCAAGAGGAATTTGTCTGGGGGGCTTTCAAAGCGATGAATGATTTCTCTAAGTTGTTCTTTGTTAAGGAAAAATTAAATTGGTCTAAGTTTAAGAGATTCTTTGAACTGCCAGTAGAAGATTTAGAAGACAAAAAAAGAATTAATAGGATTCAAAAGAAATTATTGAAATTAAAAGGAAAATTTAGTAAAGCTGGTTTGTTGAAGGAACAAACTAAAAACGAAAAAGCAAAAATCAGAGGAGTGGCACTGTGCATTGAAACTCGGCCAGATTATTGTACCGAAAAAGAAATCAAAAGAATGTTAAGATTGGGCTGTACCAGAATAGAATTGGGAGTACAACATTTAAATGATAAGGTTTTAGATAAAATAACCCGTGGACACGACACCGCAGAAACTGTTAAAGCAACAAAGTTAGCTAAAGATCATTTCTTAAAAGTAGGTTATCACATTATGCCTGGTTTGCCAGGAAGTTCTATCGGAGAGGATAAAAAAATGTTCAAGGAATTATTTAGTGATTCCCGTTTTAGACCAGACGCCTTGAAAATATATCCTTGTATGGTCACCAAAGGAACTAAACTTTATGATTTATGGGCGCGAGGGAAATATAAACCATTGGATACTGAACGGGCAGCTAAATTAATTGCTTGGTTTAAAGAACAGATTCCAGAATATGTTCGAGTGTTAAGGGTGCAAAGAGATATCCCGACTTATCAAATAATGGCAGGAGTGAGCATGACTAATTTACGGCAATATATTCACGAAAAATTTAAACCTTCTTGTCGGTGTATTAGATGTCGAGAACCAAAAGGGAAGGAAGTTAGTTTTAAAGACGTCAAAATTAAGGTCCAACAATATCGAGCATCTACGGGGGAAGAGTTTTTTATTTCTGCTGAAGATACGAAGAACGATTTATTATTGGGTTTTTGTCGATTGAGAATTACTGGAGGTTTGGCAGGGATTAGAGAATTACATGTTTATGGAATGGCAGCCGGAGTAGGAGAGAAAGGTTCGGTACAGCACAAAGGCTGGGGTAAAAAATTAATGGGAACTGCAGAAGAGATTGTACTGCGGGAAGGTATCAAGAAAGTAACTGTGATTAGTGGTATTGGTGTACGAGGTTATTACCGTAAACTGGGCTATGTAAAAGAAGGCACTTATATGGTGAAATTTTTTAAGTGAGACTCATATTTATTTGATTATGACATTATATTTAATTGGTATTGGACTGGGAGATGAAAAAGACATTTCCGTGAAGGGATTGGAGATTGTCAAAAGTTGTAACAAGATCTATTTAGAAAATTATACTTCCATCTTAGATTGTAATGTGGAAAAATTAGAAAAATTCTACGGCCGGAAAATCGTATTAGCAGATCGAGATATGGCGGAAAATGATAGTGATAAAATTATTAGTGAAGCGGTGAAAAAAGATATTGCTTTTTTGGTAGTGGGGAACCCATTAATGGCAACCACGCATGTAAGTTTGATTGCTGAAGCAGAGGAAAAAAATGTTTTGGTAAAAGTGATTCACAATACTTCTATCTTTGATGCCGTGGGAATAGCGGGTTTACAATTGTATAAGTATGGGCAAATTGCTTCGATTCCTTTTTTTGAAAATTTTGTAGGATTAGAGACTCCATATAACATTTTGAAAGATAATCAAAAGATGGGATTGCATACTTTGTTTTTATTAGATTTAAATCCGAATGAGGAGCGATTTATGACTGTTAATGATGCTATTGAAGTTTTGTTGAAGATTGAAGGTAGGAAAAAGGGAAAGGTTTTTTCTGAAGATAGTTTGTGTATTGGTAGTGCCAGATTGGGTCGAGATGATTTTGTGGTGAAGTCTGGGAAGGCTAGCGAGTTAATGAAAGAAGACTTCGGTAAACCGCCCCATTGTTTGATTGTACCTGGGAAAATGCATTTCATGGAAGAAGAATTCTTAGAAAAGTATTCTCTTGGTAAATAAGATTTATATATTTCTTTGATTCATTGTTTTTATGTTTGATTTAGAAGGGCAAGTAAGAGAATATAAGTCTTTGATGAATGATATTATTAATTATGGTCAGAATCCATATCAGATGTTAGATGATTTGTATCTTACTCTTTACAACTCCAATCCCGACAAAGCGGAGAAGTGTGTGGAATTGGGATGGGGATTAATAGACGAAAATAATTCCAACACCTTGCTAGATACACTATGTCAAACCCTTCTAGATAACGACTTAGACAAAATTAAAACCTGCAGGGAGATTGGGTGGAAATTAGCTGAAGAAACCCGTCCTTCCTTAAGTCAGTTTCTCTTGTGTTACAAAATGTATAAGTTGGCGGCGGCAGTAGAAGTGGTCAAGAATGAAACAAATCCGGATTAAACTGCAGAGTAATCAACATTATCGGTGCGGAGAGGACTCAGTTGATGATAAAGCATTAGAAGAGTGGCGTTAAATTTCTGCCAGTGATGGAATTTTTCTTTTTCTGCATAGGAAACGTTGTCTTTATCTCCAGTGAGATAACTTAATTGTATTTTTTGAACAGTTTCTTCGGCTTCTTCATCAGACATAACAGAAGTAGTTTGTTCAGAAGTTTCAGCTTCGGGTTGGTAATCATCTCCAGAAGAGGCGTGGTGTTCTAAATAAGAAAAAAGATCATCGTAATTAATTTGAGCTACGTTTTGTTCTTCAAATTGAGCATATTCAATTTGGAGGTCGTCTAATTCTTGAAGTTCAACAATCTTAGTGAGAGGTTCTTCTTCAGAAGAAGTTTCTTTGAGTTGAGGTTTCTGTTGTTGGACTATGGTGGTAGCTTCTTTTATTTCTGCAGCATACTGTTTAGCTTGAGTTATGTTTGGAGGACGGCGGTTACTCACCCCTTGCACTATTTTTTCTAGAAACATAGAAGTGAAGAAACAGAGGTGCTATATAAAGATTGTTGATGACAAGGTAGTAGTGATTGGGAAAAATTGTGAACTTAAATCAAAAAGATTTTTATATTAAACTAAATATGATTGATAAAGATGGCAGAAGACGAATGGGAAAAGAAAATTGAACTTTTTAACAGAACAGTAGATGCTTTGACCTTAGGTTTTACCGAACCAATACGATTTGACTACAAAATACCTGGGCCTCACAAAATAATAAAAAGTGTGGATTTTGCCATGGATAAACTATTTGCAAAAAAATATCCACAATTTAATTTAAAGTTTCATGAATTCTTTGATGGTCCATCACACAGCCCCTATCTTCAACGCATGGCTGAATTTGAAGAAAGAGTAAATGAAGGCTTAATACGGTGTCTTTGGGGTTCCCAAAATGACGATCCTTATATCCATCGTGCTTTAGGAGATGAGTATAGATTTGGCAGGGAATGGTTCTTGGGAGACGGCAATCTCTTCAGATTCAGACCCGATGGCAGAGAACGAGCAGAAACACTGGTAGAAGAATATTTTAATGAAAAAGAGAAAGAAAACTTTGAAAGATTGTATAAACATATAAGAGAGTATATTTCTGAACGTCCATAGAACCCACGTAAAAAATCATAAAAATCCACAGAAAACTCCTACCAGCACCTAAAGGTACTGATTTGTCAGAGTTTTCTTTGGATAGTGGATTTTTAGGATGCCAAAAACCATTCATCTATCAACTAAAGTCAATAATTTTCTGGTTTTTCTGCATATTATTATTTTTATTAGTAGTGATTAGATTAACGAAAGATTATTAAATTTGTTTAGTTTGATAATAGCCATGGCTTTTTGGAAAAAGAGGGTTGAAATTCCAACAGAGAAATACATAGAGATAACTTACGAAGGTAGAGAGATTATTATTGTAGACAAGAGTCGGGATGTTAACCGTGCTAAGATAAAGAAAATCAAAAGAGAGATTCTACTTTTTTCTAAAACAGATAAAGCGGCAAAAAGATTCCCCAAAATCACTTTTATGATTGAAAGTCACAAAAAAGGAGACAGAGGTATGTACAGAGCATGGGTGGAGACCGAAAAACTATTACAAAACAAAGTGATCGTGTACATCAATGCTGTCAAAATTAAAGTGAAGGGGATTAAAAGCGATATGGTCCATGAACTAAGACACATAACTCACCAGCAAATTTCTAATTGGATTAAGAAAGTGGCGTGGCATTCAGATAGAACTGGAAAAATACTACAAAAGCGTTTTTCAAAATTAATGAAAGAGGAGCCAGATACAAAAGACATTAGAGAGATGTTATTGCTGTTTACTCACCTCTTACCTGCAGAAGGGCAGGCAGACTATTTTAAATATTTATCGAAAGGCAGAATCATTTTCAACAAAAAGAGATTCAAAAAATATTATAGTGCTGCTCGGAAATGGTCTTTATTAACTAAAAAGCAATGGACTAAATACCTAGCCACAAAAAAAGGCGGCAGGTTAAAGAAAATAGAAAAAGCGAAAAAGAAGTTCTGGAATACATTGATTATAAAACTACCTTACTCAGCGGGATTCCACATGATTTATACGCTGGTTTATGTCCAGCACATCAACGATTTGGACAAGATAGCAAAAATGGGTCCCCATAAATTTGTTAGAGAATACGAAAAAGCAATGAAAATCAAAGGTCTGCAGCCAGTCGTTTCTTTGACTAGTGGAAAAGGAATTCTAGATTATAACGAAATGCTGGCAGAATGGTGGAAAATAGTTAAGCAGAAAAGTAGTTAGTTAATAACTCTTGCCGAAATAAAAGTGAGATGTGGCTTTTTTAGCGCAGGCAAAACATTTGCCAGTTGCTTTAGACTGTTTAGAAGGGGAATTGAGGGATTTAGCGCCACTTATTTTATCTTTAATATTCTCTTCGCATTGGGAGGTGTTACACCAAGGAGCGAAAACAATTTTTTGGTCGTTGATTTGTTTTTTTGCTTCGGCTAGAGTAGTAACTTTAACAATACTTTTTTTGAGATGGGATTTAGCTTTTTGAAGAAGATTATCTTGAATTTGATTTAATAATGGGCCAACTTTCTTGGCTAAACTAGAAATGGAAAGGGATTTCTTTTCTCCAGTGTCTCTTCGGACTAAGACGGCTTGATTTTTCTCTAAATCCCGAGGTCCTATTTCAATTCTTACCGGAATACCTTTAACTTCCCATTCGTTAAATTTCCAACCCGGAGAATAATCTTCCCGATTATCTAAGTGAACGGAAAAGTTTGGAGAAAGGCTATCTTTTATTTTCTGGCAAGCCTTAAGAACCTTAGCTTTGGTTTTTTCAAACAGAATAGGTACAATGACTACTTGAATGGGTGCTAGTTGGGGCGGGAGAACCAATCCTTTATCGTCTCCGTGAATAGCAAACATGATCCCCAGCATTCTGGTAGTAATAGCGAAAGTGTTTTGCCAAGCATATTGTTTGGTACCTTTTTCATCTAAAAAAGAAATGTCAAACGCTTTAGCAAAGTTTTGACCGTCATGGTGAAAATCTGGTCCCTGAATACCTTTACCGTTAGGCATTAAAAATTCCATAGAAACAGTGTATTCTGCTCCAGCAAACTTCTCTTTTTCTGATTTTTTACCAATTAAGGAAGGTAAGGCTAAGTAATTTTCACAAACATCGTTGTAGATGTTGATGATTTGGTCTTTTTCTGCTTCTGCTTCTTTTTTGGTAGCGAAAACAGTATGGCCTTCATTCCACAAGAATTCTCGACCTCTTAGGAAAGGAATAGGATGTTTAAATTCCCATCGGACTACGTTACACCATTGGTTTAATCTTAAAGGAAGGTCTTTATGGGAACGAATCCATTTAGCATAAGAATCATACATAATAGTTTCGGAAGTGGGTCGGACGGCTAAACGTTCATCTAGTTTAGTTTTTCCGGCATGAGTAACCCAAGCCACTTCAGGAGAGAATCCTTCTACGTGAGCTTCTTCTTTTTGTAGGAGTTTTTCTGGGATGAATAAAGGAAAGTAAGCATTTTTTATTCCAACACTTTTGAATCTTTGATCGACTAAGTGTTTGATCTTTTCCCAAATTAAGTAAGAATTGGGTTTGTAAACAATACAACCAGAAACGGCAGAATAATCAGCTAAATCTGCTTTCTGAATTACTTGAGTATACCACTCACTGAAGTTTTCCTTTTTAACAGTGATACCTTTGATGTCCTTAGCCATAAGAGAAAGAATTACTTTTGCTTTTATAAAAGTTATTCTTTTAAGAAATTCTTGATTGTCTCTCTGGCTCCATGGAGAGCTTCTTTTCTTTCTTTATCATGGATAGCATCTATGCCTTCCTTAACAGATAAATACCATTCATTCACTCTGGGATCCTGGTCACCAGTGTATTCAGCCAATTTTAATCCGTTGTAATCTACACTGACATGGCCCATCAATTGAGGGTCACTAGTTTCTTCTCTTGAAAAAACGGTGTCTTCTCTTAAATAAACTGTGGCCTCACCACATTTGGTGTGGTATAACCCGGCAGTTTCTTGCCAATCGGTTATTTTTATTTTATCTTTTAATTTTAAGACTTCATCCAAAGAAAGTCCTTCTTGTTCATTTGACATTTTATTAACCTCGTATTTAGTTTTAAAACATTAAAAACTCTTTTGATTAAGCAATCGATATAACTTCTTAATAAATGTTTTGAAAGAAAAAAATAAAAAATCTTGCCTTTTGGGGGTGGTGTAAAGAATTTAGACCAAGGCAAGATTCTTTAAATGTGATTTGTGTGATTTATTTGATGTGTGGATGATTGTGAAAAAAAATAAAAAATAAAAAGGGCAGAAGCCCTTTTTTCTATCGCCTCTTTTTCCCTAGATTAACTCGATACCTAATTCCTTGCTTAAGGTTTGGGCTTCAGTACTGGGTTGTTTTCCACTACTTTTTCCCAAGATCCAAGGAGAGTTAACACCGGTGATGATTGTCATAACAACCATTTTACCTTTCATGTCGTTGTCAATCCGAGCTCCCCAGATAACGTTAGCTTCAGCATCCAAAGATGCAGTTACTAATTCTCCAACTCTAGAGATTTCATCTAAAGTCATATCTGGTCCGCCAGTAACATGAATTAAGGCTCCAGTAGCACCTTCGTAGTTGATATCTAGTAAAGGATTACTCAAAGCACCTTTAGCAGCTTCATCTACTCTACTATTAGTATCGGAACTACCCACACCAATAGCAGCTACTCCGCCGTTAGTCATAATGGCTTTAACATCAGCATAGTCTAAGTTTACTAAGCTAGGTACAGCAATGGTTTCAACGATTCCTTTGATCATAGTAGCAATTAATTCATTAGCTACAGCAAAAGCTTGTTGAACCGGCAAGTTTCCAGCAATTTGAACTAGTCGATTGTTATCAATAACAATAACTGTATCAGAAACTTGTCTTAATTGTTGTAGACCAAATTCAGCTTTATCAACTCTGGCTCGTTCAATGCTAAAGGGCATAGTAACAGTACCAATAACTATAGCACCAGCGTCTTTAGCTACTTGAGCGACAACAGGGGCAGCACCAGTTCCAGTTCCTCCTCCCATTCCAGCACAAATAAAAACCATGTCTGAAGATTTCAGAGTGTCTTTAATTTCCGTTAAGTTTTCTTGAGCAGCTTCTGCTCCTCGGTTAGGAAAACCACCACAACCTAAACCTCGGGTAAGGTCTTTACCGATAAGGAATTTTCTATCCGCACCAGTAATGGTTAAATGTTGTTGGTCCGTATTGGTAGCAATAATCTCTGCACCTTTAATTCCTTTTTTATAGAGCCAGCCCACCATATTATTTCCAGCTCCACCCACGCCAACAATTTTTATGTTAGCTTGACACACTTGGTCATATACTTCCTCTTGGTTCTCCATCGCTTTTTCAATAAGCAAATCCATTTTACACCACCTCTCGTTTTTTGTTTTTTATTTTTTGTTGAGTTTTATATACTATAGCATATAAAGATTTATATAGCTAGTTCGTTTATCCCTCATTGAACTAATTTAACCCGAACTAATATATTACTAACTACGAGAACTAATTTATCTAAGACGAACTAAGTCTTGTGAATCTAACCCTTAACTGAACAAACTAATTTATAATTTTTAGAAAAGCATATTTTATATTTAAATATTTCTCACTTTTAAAATATATATTGCAGAATATACTTCCCGCGATTTATTCTTTTTTATCGACGAGAAATGGTTTTTTAATGGCTTCTTTGGTGGTGTGTAGCTTCCGTTTGATGATCGCAGAATAATCTCCCATGTATTTAGTGGGATCTCGAAGACGATTACGCCAGGTATTGAAGTATACTAAGGATTCTAAAGGCATTTTAGGGGGTTTAGCGGGGACTTCTTTAGGATGACCTATAGCGACGATAACTTGGGGCTGGACTTCTTCAGGAAGGCTTAAAATACGTTTAACCATCTCTTCTTCAAAGCCCCCAATCCATCTAGCTCCCAAACCTAAAGAATGAGCTTCTAAGAGCATATTTTGAGTGGCACTAGCACAATTTTGAATACTAAATAAGTGTTCTCCTCTTTCGCCATAATAACGTCCGGCTTTTTCTGGTTCAGCGCAGACAACAATTAAAACAGGAGCATTAAGAATCTCATATTGCTGCAAGGCAGCTTCGGCTAATTGTTGTTTAACCTCGGTTTCTATCACGACAACAAATTTCCAATTTTGAACGTTACCGCAACTAGGGGCGTGTCTGGCAGCATCAAGAATTTTAGATATTTTATCCCAGCTGACAAATTCGGGAAGGAATTCTTTAATAGTTCTGCGAGATTTTATAGTATCAATAACATCCATTTTTTTAGGAATAATTTTAGATTATTTATATTTAACTGTTAGTTATGTTTTAAATATGAAACAATGTTTCAGAAACGAAACAATTAAATAATAATTTGTTTTTCTTTAGCGAATGGTAGAGAAAGAGGTGTTGAGGGGATTGTTAGATCACAAGAAGATTTCTGTATTAAAGACTCTGTATTTTTCTAAAGATGAAATGTACTTGCGAGAGTTGGCCAAAAAAAGCGAAGTGTCAGTTTCGTCTGTTTTTAGGATATTGCAAGAATTAATGGGAACGGGATTGATTAGGGTTAAAGAAGTAGGGATGATGAAATTCTTTAGTTTGGTACGAAATGAAAAAAGTAGCTTTTTAGATGGCTGGTTCAAAGAAGAAAGTTTGCTGGATGTGTTTGTGGAATATGTTAGTGGGATGAACGGATTGAAAAAAGCATTATTGCATGGAAAAATGGAAAATAATCAAGCCAATGTGATTTTAATTGGAGATCAGATTGATAATTTGAAAGTTAAAGAGGTTTGTGAGAAAATCAAAGAGAAAGGACTGGATTTGTCCTATGTAATCTTAAACGAAGACCAATTTGAGAAACTGGATAATATGGGATTATATGCGGGAGAGAAAAAGGTGTTGGTTTGATACTGGGGGAAAATACTGCATAAGTGATAATTAAAAGGTTTGGAAGAGGAAGGAAGGCGTAAAAAATGACAAATAAATTAATCGTATTTGAAGATAAACGTATCCGGAGGACATGGTACAACAATGACTGGTATTATGTTATAGAAGATGTGGTATTTGCTATCACTGAAAGCGAGGATCCAAAGCAATACATTCAAAGATTGAAAAGCAGAGATTTGTGGCTTTCCAAAGGGTGGGTACAAATTGTACATACCCTTGAGGTTGAGACAAAAGGCGGGAAACAGCGAATGAATTGCACCAACACTAAAGGTATTTTTAGAATAATCCAATCAATTCCTTCTAAAAGAGCTGAACCATTCAAACAATGGTTATCTCAACTAGGACAGGAAAGAATCGAAGAAATAGAAAATCCAGAACTGGCCCAAGATAGGGTGAAAGAATATTATGAATTGAAAGGTTATCCTAAAGATTGGATTGATAAAAGACTAAGAGGTATTGCTATAAGACAAGAGTTAACAGAAGAGTGGCAAAGACGAGGAGTGAAAGAAAAAAGAGACTTTGCAATTTTAACTAATGAAATAAGCAAAGCAACATTCGGAATGGGGATTATGCAGCATAAAGATTTCAAAAACATTCCAAAACAATCAAAAGCCAACTTGAGAGATCACATGAACGATTTAGAACTTATCTTCACTATGCTTGGAGAAAAAGCAACCACAGAAATCACTCAAACTCATGGTTCCAAGAAGTTTCATCAATTAGAGCAGGATTCAAAAAAAGGCGGATCAATTGCAAGAAATGCCAGATTAGAACTGGAGAAAGAAACCGGCAGAAAAGTGATTTCTAAAGAGAATCATCTTAATTTTAACAAAGGAAAAAAGAAAGTGTTGGTTTGATAGGACTTGAATATTTGTCGATTCTTTTTGTCGTTATTATTAAGTAGTTAATTGTAGAAAACCTTATAAATGAGTAATTATTTTTACTTTTAAAATGGCTTTAATTAAGTATTATAATTTAGAATCACAATCCTGGGAAGAGGTTTCTGAATTAGAAAGAAATCTCCAAAAACATTTGCTTAGTGAAAAACATATCAAAGGACTTGTAGAAACATCAATTGAAGACTCCGTGAACGCAAAATCAGGGAATGGAAGTCCAGAAACACTTTCTAAATTAATTTATGATTCTGGAGATTTTGATGTTTTGTATAGAAATTCATTGATTATTTCAAAAGGAAAGAAACGATTGTTCGGAGAAAATATTGCTCCAAGAATTGGAACTGAACTAGTTGTGAGAGCAAGACCAGAAGACATTTTAGAACTTCAAGATTATTTAGGGAGTTCTAGTTTTGAAGTTGTTGAAGCGAGAGGAATTACACAAGCAACTTTAACAATGGCAACACATGCTGGGCATGCGGGATTCACTGAAAATTCTGCTGAACATTTACAGACTTATCTTTCTAGCAGATACGGAGATCAATTGAAATCAGATATAAAAGTTCAGCATAAGGTTCATTGGATGGGTCGTTCTGGAAGTATGTGCACGGCCGTTGTAATTGGGCCGGTTCAAGAAATATTAGAAGTGAGAAAATTTGCTTTAGGAAATGGTTATGGAGAAAAATTTGCGTTAGAATCCGTCTCATTTTTCAAATAGATAATTTTGTCTTCAATTTACTTCTGATTAAATATCTAAAAACTTAGACTTTTTATTCAATTTGGGGAAAATTCAATCATTAAACGAATATTTTATAAATAAAAGAAGGAATTGAAGTATAAATATGCTGAGATGGCCCAAAGGGCGTGTTCTAATAAGAACTTTGGTCTCGGGAGGAAAATAAAATGGCTGAATTTAAATTAGTATTGTCCAAGAAGGACGGAAAAAGTTTTCAAAAAGTAATAAAAGATAACGAAGCTAATGCATTATTAAAGAAAAGTATTGGCGATAAGGTTTCTGGTAAAGATATTGGGATGGAAGGTTATGAATTTGAAATAACTGGCGGTTCCGATAAATGTGGTTTTCCGATGAGAAAAGGAATTTTACAAACTAGACAGAAGATTACTCTAACTAAGAAAGGAGTGGGTTTTTCTGGAAAAGACCGAAATAAGAATAAAAGAAAAGGATTAAGAATCAAAAAAACTGTTTGCGGAGAAAGAATTGGCAACAGTACCGTTCAAATTAATTTAAAGATTTTAAAAGAAGGGAAAGAAAAATTAGGAGAAGTTGCTCCGGCTGAAGGAGAAGCTAAACCGGTAGAGGAAGCTAAAGAAGCACCTAAGGAAGAAAAGAAGGAAGAGCCTAAAGAAAAAGACAAAGAAGAGAAAAAAGAAGTCCTGAGAAGCGAAGCTTCTGGGACGCCAGAGGCGAAGCCTCTAAGCGAGCCAAAAAAAGATGAAGCTCCTACTAAGGAACCAGCCAAAGAAGAGAAAAAAGAGGTTAAAGAATGAATGTAAAAGAATTAAAGACAAAAATAAATGTTTTTTTTAAGAATTCATGGACTTTGATTAAAGAATTCCCAGCAAAATTCAAAAAGATGGGCTTAGGAGAGCAAATCGCTTACTCTTGTATTGCTTTGGGAATCTTATTGATAGTTGTTTCATTATTTTTGTTTTGAGTATAATAAAAAAAGATGATAACGCAAATTGGATCTTTGCCTTACAAGGATGTACGGATGGCAGTAGAGTATAGTTTGCGGCACGATATCCCATTTCTACCAGAACTTCCGGACCTAGGAGAAGCTATGTTTGAATATATCAAAACTCCGGGTCAGCTGAGTTGTTTAGATGAATGGAAAGAAGCAGTGCGAGGTTATGGAACTGTTAAAATACAATGTGTTGGTCCGGCAACATTACTTTTTGACCCTAGAAGTGATTATAGTGCTGAAGAAGCTGTGGATAAATCTTACGAACACATTTTTAAGATTGTAAATGGCTTAGATGTAGGGAAAATTATACTTTTTTTAGACGAACCTTCCTTGGGATATGTTGGTTTTGATTATCAAGAATTGTGGGAACCGTTATTTGCTAGTTTTGATGTCATTCCGGGCGTTCATGTATGCGGCAATATGAATTGGGACCAATTATTTGATTCGGATCTGGTTAAAATCATCAGTTTCGATGCCTCTAAGGAAGACATCACAATTTATGATAAATATCGCAACGATAAAAGAATTGCTTGGGGAGTCAATAGAACAGAAGAAGTGAAGGATTTTCGAGGAGGAGACTTGTTAACTTTGCCTTGTGGGATGGATCCAGCAAAATATGTTGTTGAAGATTGTGAAAGGAATCTGGAAAAGTTGATAGAAATTGCTAAGCGAGTGTGATTATTCTTCAGGAGTGTCTAATTCTTCAATTTTACTGACTAATTGGTCTTTTTCTTTAAGCATGCCTTCGAAAACTTGTTTTTTATAAGGATTAATCTGCTCTCTAGTGTAATCCCATTCTAAAGTTCTCATTTTGTTTTCTAATTGAAAAAGTTCTTCTTTCAATTGTTTTAGTTCTTCTGTTTCAGTCATAGGTATATGATTGGATAGGAAAGTATATAAATTTATGCGAAAATTGGTCTGGAATGGAAGAAAAAACTTTGTTAAAAGTCTCTTTAATAGTCGGTTTGTTAGGATTAGTAGCCTTATACTTCATTTCTTCAGGAATTGATTTGGAATCCATTAAAAGTATTGGAGATATTGATGAGGAAGAGGAAGTTAAACTAAGTGGGAGGGTAGGTAAGGTATCTGAGAACGGAGCGGTGGTTTTTTTAGAAATTCTAAATGAAAAAATAGAAGAAACAAAGGTAGTATTGTTTAAAGATGGCGGAATAGATTTAATAGAAGGAGATTATGTGGAGATTTTAGGTACGGTAGAAGTATATGAAGGAGAAAAAGAAATAATTGGAAATAAAGTAATAAAAAAAGGTTTTATTTAAGTTTAGGAACCTTAATTTTAGCTGCCTTAACGGCGGCCTTGGCTTCTTTCTTGAGTGATCTAAAGACATGTCTTAATTCTTTATTAGACCATTCACCATGTTTCTTAATGGTTTCTCTAATTTTTTTCTTAGTAGCACCTTTAGCCATAGCACCTTTAACCCATGTTTTTAATTCTGAGATGTTAGTTTCTCCTTCTTTAGGTTTCCAAAAGTAAAAGTAAAGGAAGATTCCTCCGGCGATTAAGATTACAAGTAAAGCAAGTAACATCCATAACCAGTATTGACTCCAAAAGGAAGGTTCGGTTGGTTCTCCTTGGGAAGGAGTAGTTCCTGCAGGGGTATATCCAATATCTGGAGAGCCACAATCTTTTTGAAAGATTGGTTTTCTAGCGCTAGAACCGCACATATTTTCGTCACTACATTGCCGAGATTGTTTTCCAGCAACACAACTTGACCAGGAAGTGCACACCCAGGATTCGATACAAGCGACACAGTCTTGAGTTTCTATTTTATCGGTTCGTACACAATTTCTTAAATCTTCACAAACACGAGTTTGAGTGGAATCAATACCACAAGCGGACCAGTAACCACAAGACCAATCGGAAAAGCAAGATCCGCCGCCGCCACCACTAGAACCTCCGTTATCATCGGAACCAGTATCATCATCTTGAACATCAATATCTTCATCTACACAGGCACCAGCTTGACAAACTTGGTCTGCTGCACAAACTTCTCCTGAAGTTTCGGCACCAGCTATTAAACCGGAAGCACAACCTCCACAATTATCTGAATCGGTTAAAATATTAGTAG
>JAAOXZ010000003.1 GCA_018221085.1 Candidatus Woesearchaeota archaeon | reverse complement strand
GGGCATTTTAAAATATGCTTCATGTTTATTTTCTTTCGAAAGTGGCAGTGGAAACTTTGTCGTTAAATTTTTCTAAAATCTTTTGTGCTTGTTTAAGATCTTTTTCGGCAGGTTTGTAATCAAAATCTTCGATGGAAAGTTTGTATCGTCCAGCTCCGAGATAAAGTAAAGATAGATTGGGAGATACTTTTTGAATATCGGCTAAAGTTTTCCTTATTTTTTCCACACCATTAGGAGAATAAGTTTCTAATCTGATTTCTCCAGAGATAATTATTTTAACTGGTTTGAACTTATCTTTAATAGCAGTAATTAATTCTTGAGCTACTTTTTTATCTAAACCTAGTTTTTCTAAGTCTACATCATCTGAAACAACATCCTTGAAACAAAGATAAAGATGAGAATATTCTTGGAAAATTGCCCTAGTAAGCGTTTCGTATAGTTTAGGTGAGGGAATTTTTAATTTTTTTGCCAGATTAGAAACTAAACCTTCGGCTTTAAGTTCTTGTTTAATCTCTTCTAATTTTTCTCTTCTTTGGTTAGAATTAGCTCTTCTTAAGGAGAGATCAATATGTCCTGTTTGTCTATCTACTCTCAGAACCTTACAGACAATTTGTTTACCCACAACAACATAGTCTCTCAAATTTCTAATTCTTCCTGGAGAAACTTCAGAAATGTGGATCATACCGCTTTTACGGTATTCAACAATATCTACGAAAACAGAATTAGGAAAAATCTTAGTAACTTTACATAAAACTATTTCGTCTTCTTCAGGTAAACCTTGGCATCGATAGAGCATACTTAGATAGTCCTCCGTCTTTTTATTCTAAAACTTCTAAAACTCGGGCAGAAATCTTTGATTTTCCGCCAGTAGGATAGGCAAGTTCTTTATTACAAACTAAACATTTGACAACCCGACTAGCATTACCAAAGATAACTTGTTCGTTCTTACATTTAGGGCATCTTACCTTAATGAATCTGCTTTTGGGTTGTGGAATTTCTATTTTTTGTGTCATTTTTAATATTTATTTCAGTTCTATTTTTTTAGTTCGTTTACTTTTTCTTTGAACGTGAGTTTTTTTACATTCGGAACAAGTAAGTCTTAAGTCTGTTTTTTTAGAGCCCTTAACTCCAGTTTTCTTCCATTTCGCGATAGCTGGCCGGGAAAAACGACCTTTATTACCCACACCAGTTCGACTGCCTCTGGCCTTAGTTCTAACTTTAGAACCGTGAGTTTGAGTGTGATTTTTATTTAAACCCTTGAATTTCTGATGGATTACTTTATGCTCTGTGTGTTTCTTACAATGAGGACAGTATCTTTTTTGTAATTTGGGTATCTTCATAGTTATAGTTTAAGAATAAGGGCTATTTAAAAAAGTTGTGGTATTTTTCAAGAAATACTAAAGAAGAGGGAGTTTTTCAGTGATTTTGTCTATTTCTACTGCTTCTGCTGGGCCAATAGCTACAGCAGTTTTAGTTCCAGGAGCGATGACTGTTTTGCCGGCATCGGTGATTAATGAAGCTGTGAGGTCATTATCTTTAGCTTGTTGAAAGAGTTTGACTAGCTGGGTTTGGTCTTTGACCTTGAGGACTATTTTGGCCATGCCTTCGGCTCTCCAGGCTTTGATAGTCGTTTCATCTGATTTTAGAACGGCATCTACAGAGGCATGAGAAGCTTGAGCGGCCAGTTTACCTTTAGGCAGCTTAAGATCTTGCCTAATGAGGATAACTTGTTTATACTGTTGATCTGACATGTTTTAAAGGATAAAAAAGAAGTTTAAAAGACATTCGGTCTTTGAACCAGCGAATATGCTGAACATATTAGCGGTTTAAAAATTATTTGGTTTTGAGAAATATTATTCCGATGTCTTTTTAGACTCTAAAGACTTAATAGGGTACAGTACATTGGCAATAGAAGGTGTTGAAAAATCACAATTCACACAAACCTTTAATGCTTCTTTGGAACGATCTTCTCCATCTGGGAGATGTCGAGCCACTTGTGAAGCCAGAATTTGTTCTAAAGCTTTCATGGCTTCGTTTCTAGCGATGTACAATTGATCGTTTTCAGAAACATCTTTTTCTTTTCCTAGGGTAGTTGCTATCCGATCTGCTAATTCATAACAACGCATACAATTTACATAAGCTCTTTGATATGACATTTTTATTTACCTCAAACTGCTCCATTCGGTGTTGAAAAGTTTAGCGAAGTAATCAACGAAGTAAGGGGCTTCTACCCAAACACCGCAATCGTAATCTGGATGGACTTTTTTATCTTCAGTCATCATTAATAATAACTCATTATTATCAATAATACAGAAACGAGCATCATTTTTAGTATTTCGAATCTCAGAAATTTTAGAGAAGTGAGTGAGAGTTTCTTTAGCAGCATTAGTAGGGACTACTATTTTGATAGTAACTCCACGATTAGCAGCTTTTTTCAAAGGAGCATATAAGGAATCATATTTTCTTTCTAAACCCTTTTTAGTAGTCATTAAAATAATTTCTTTCTGAGAATTTTTGATCATGGCACTAAGATGTTCGTAAACTTTGTTTCTTCCTCGGAAAGAACCAGATTTATCGGTGGGATCCACTAATTCTATGCCGGTACTATGTAATTGATTAAGTTCTCCTAAAACATCGCTGTCTTTTAATTGATCGAGAACACCAGTTTTTTGTTTAGCGTCCTCAGTGACCTTAGATTTAACTCTTTCTACAACTTCACGAGGAGGGACGGCCAAATATTTAATTGGTTTACCTACTTTAACCATGATAAAACCTTTTTTCTCTAAGCTTTCTAAAACATCATAAGCTCTGCTTCGAGGGACATTAGAAATATCGGATAATTCTCCAGCGGTAGAAATTCCTCTGGATAGTAAAGCGACCCATAGTTTGCTTTCATAACTATTCAGACCGAAGTCTTTTAATTTACTCAGGAAGTCTTTTGGAACTATCATTTGATTTATCCTCGTTAAATGTTATGGTGCTTATTTTCTTAAACAATCTAAGAACTCTTTTTGAATGAAAATGTGAAAACTTTTTATAAAGCTTTCGGTGTTTTATCCACTAACCAGTAAGGAATTTAATCGGATTTTGGTAATGGTCTTTTGACGGTGATTGGAATGACGCTGCTATCAAATTCTAAGAGAGCTATTTTAACTGGATCGTAATTCATTTTTTTTAATTCTTCCTCAGTTAATTTCAAAAGAAAGGGTGCCCCCATAGAAAGTTGTAAAGCTCGAGAACCAACCATTCGGGCTTTTTCGTATTTTGAATATTTTGAATGTTCTTCCATTTTTATGTTTTTTATTAAATAGTGTTATTATTTAATAACTTTGTCTAAATATTCTCTTAAAAACTTAGCTTTTTTGAGAGCCAAGTCAGCAATATTAGATATTTCTGCTATGGACAAGGGAGTTTTTCCGCCTTTTTGAATGGCAGAAATAGTACCGTTAGTGTCTGAAGCAATAGTTAATCTGGCATCATACGCTTGCTCTTCTTGATTAGTAGGATCCACTAACAAAGCATTGTTGATTTTGTAAACAGTAATTGGAAGGGGTTCCTTAAGTAAGGGCAAAGATTCCTTGGTTTTAATTTTATAATCTACAACGCCAGTTTCGGGGTCGTGTTTTGGGAATTTGGCACATTTCAAAGCAGCTAAAGCAGCTAAACCTCCAGCGTCAAATAAATTTCCGTCGTCGTTAATAGTAACAATATCAATAATAACAAACCATGCTTTTTCTCCAGGTTCAATACATAATTTTTTCATATCAATAGTTTTAGCTTCTCTAATTCCTCGATCAATAACTCGAGATAATTCAATAGCTTTGATTCCTGGTGGTCCACGTTCGTATTCAGGACTAGACATAGGAGTTAATTCTGCATTGATCATAATACCTCCTTGGTCAGGGGTATCGTTGTATGGTTTTTCAATAGAAAGCTTGACTCCAGCTAAAACAACTGTTTGACCAATTTGAACTCTAACTGAACCTTCAGCAGTTCTAGAAATATCAGTTTCTATAGTGATTGGTTGACGGTAATCTTCTAAACCACGACCATCTAAACGTTTGTTTTTAGATGCTAGTTCAGAGATAGTCTGTTTGTTTTCAATCATTGTTTAACCTTTTGGTATCTTTCTTTTAAAGCTTTAACTTGAACTTCGTAAACTTGTTCTATGGCCACTTTAGCCATTTCCATAGCTTTGATAAGATCTTCTTTGGAAATTTCTCCGTCCATTTGGAGAAGTGATATTTCTTTAGTGTTATGTAGCATTGCTACGGGAATATCAGAAACGATAGCAGGGTAAGATTCTTCACTATAATCTAAGTCAGCAACTACAGTACCATCTACTTGACCAAT
>JAAOXZ010000032.1 GCA_018221085.1 Candidatus Woesearchaeota archaeon | reverse complement strand
CCATAGAAAGTTGTAAAGCTCGAGAACCAACCATTCGGGCTTTTTCGTATTTTGAATATTTTAAATGTTCTTCCATTTTTATGTTTTTTATTAAATAGCTTGATTATTTAATAACTTTGTCTAAATATTCTCTTAAAAACTTAGCTTTTTTGAGGGCCAAGTCAGCAATATTAGATATTTCTGCGATAGACAAGGGAGTGTTTCCGCCTTTTTGAATGGCAGAAATAGTACCGTTAGTGTCTGAAGCAATAGTTAATCTAGCATCATATGCTTTCTCTTCTTGACTAGTTGGATCAACTAACAAAGCATTGTTGATTTTGTAAACAGTAATTGGAAGAGGTTCTTTAAGTAAGGGTAAAGATTCTTTAGTTTTGATTTTATAATCTACTACTCCAGTTTCGGGGTCGTATTCCGGGAATTTAGCACATTTTAAGGCAGCTAAAGCAGCTAAACCGCCAGCGTCAAATAAATTTCCATCGTCATTAATAGTAATAATATCTATGATAACAAACCAGGCTTTTTCTCCAGGTTCAAGGCATAATTTTTTCATATCAATAGCTTTAGCTTCTCTAATTCCTCGATCAATAACTCGAGATAATTCAATAGCTTTGATTCCTGGTGGTCCACGTTCGTACTCGGGACTAGACATAGGAGTTAATTCTGCATTGATCATAATACCTCCTTGGTCGGGAGTGTCGTTGTATGGTTTTTCAATAGAAAGCTTTACTCCAGCTAAAACAACTGTTTGACCAATTTGAACTCTAACTGAACCTTCAGCAGTTCTAGAAATATCAGTTTCTATGGTGATTGGTTGACGATATTCTTCTAAACCACGACCATCTAACCGTTTGTTTTTAGATGCTAGTTCAGAGATAGTTTGTTTGTTTTCGATCATTGTTTAACCTTTTGGTATTTTTCTTTTAAAGCTTGAACTTGAACCTTATAGACTTGTTCTATGGCTACTTTAGCCATTTCCATAGCTTTGATAAGATCTTCTTTGGAAATTTCTCCATCCATTTGTAATAAGGATATTTCTTTAGAGTTATGTAGCATTGCTATGGGAATATCAGAAACGATAGCAGGGTAAGATTCTTCACTGTAATCTAAATCGGCAACCACAGTGCCATCTACTTGACCAATGGCTACTGAACTAATCATATCTTTCATAGGGATACCAGCATCAGCCAAAGCAATAGCGGCGGCAGAAATAGCAGCGCACCTAGTTCCAGCATCAGTTTGTGGTAGTTCTATAAAAATATCAACTACCGAATTAGGAAAAGCAGTTAGGTCTACTACTGGATTTAAAGAAGCAGTCATAACTAAGGCAATCTCTTGAGCACGACGACTGTGTCCTGGACGAATTCTTTCTCCAGAACCGGAAAAAGGCATCATACTATATGAGCATCGAAGGATTCCAGTTTTAGGATTTTGTAAAAATCTAGGATGTAATTCTCTAGGACCATAAACAGCGGCAAAGGCAGTAGTTTTACCTATTTTGAAATAAGCAGAACCGTCAGCGTTAGGAATAACACCAGCTTTAGCTTCCATAGGTCTAAGTTCATCAATTTTTCTCCCATCATTTCTTGTTTTGTATACCATTTTAATTTTCTGTTTTAGTTTGAGTTGTATTTTGAGTTTGAGCGAAAGTTTTAGTTGGTGTTTTAGTGAAAGTTTTAGTTGGAGTTGGTGTTTGAGGTTTGTATTTGGAATTTTTAGTAAGGAAAACGTCTATTTTTTCTGTTAGGCCTCCTTCATGAGCTTTTTCTTCAATTAATTTGATGGCTTGTTCAGTTACGAGTTCTTCTTCAGGAGTGCCTTTGATCCAAACTAAACCATTTTGACCAACTGTAATTTCACAACCAGTTTTATTTTTAATAAGAGTAATCATGCTACCTTCTCGTCCAATAACGCGAGGGACTTTTTGGTGATTGATTTTAATGATTCTACCGCCAGCTATTTTACGTAAGCCAGGTTCTTTCATAGTTAAATCGATTAAATTTTGAGAAGTAACATTAGTTAGTTTAACAACAACAAAATCACCAATAGCTAGTATTTTGCTTAAATCTTCTCCTTTTCTGACGAAACGGGTAGAAGCATCTTTAATGTTGAGCATAGCCAGATAAGCAGTGTTAGTATTTACTCTCCAACCACTGAATGTAATGTCAACAACCTTGCCAATAATTTTATCTCTGACTTTGGGTCGGTAAGGTCCAGATAACGGATTAGCTTTAATGGCTCTACCAGATAATGTAACAAAACCTAAAACTTCTGATAAGATTTTTTCTCCTTGACGATAAGTATGTTGTCCGGGGAGATAGTCCATACCTTCGGCTAATACTTCTCCAGGTGTAACAATACTTTTTTCTTTGACTAATATTTTACTCATGTTAATATTTTATCCGTATTTTGATATATGAGAAAGCTTTACGGATTTCGTTATTTTCTCATCGAATAGTACTTTTTCTGTACTTATTTAAAAGCTTTACTGTTTTTTTATGGCTTTTTAGAACTCGGCGATTATTCTTCTTCAATGACGATTTCTCCGTGGGTAAAGGAGTTTAATTTGTCGATAAAGTCCGGTTTCAGGCCGGCAGGAAGTTCTACCTTTACCGTCCAACTACCGTCTTGATTCCAAGTTTCCTGAATAATTTTGCTGTTCTGTTGGACTAAAGAATAAGCTTTAGCAGCATAAGTAGGGGGGAATTGCAAGGTTAGATTAGCTTGTTCAAAACTGATGGGAATAATGGGCCGAAGCTGCTCCAGAATAGTTTCTAATTGTTCTTCAGCAGATTTATATTCGTCGATTCTTACTTTAGCTTCTTCAAACGCCAGTTCAATTCTTTGAACTGGATGAGGGAGCTTAGTAGTGGGATCGATAGCGTTGGTGTGAATCAGATTAACAATCTGCTTCTTTTTCTGTTCTCTTTTCTGTTCACGGTATTCAGCAGTGAGTTGAATTTCTCCTTCCTTGATAATAATCTCGGCAATTTTTATGGTGTCGGTAGTGTGGAAAGCATTATTTAAATCTGATTCAGAAGCCACTTCTCCTTTTTTAGCGTCGGAGAATATTTGTTCTGCTTTGAGAACTTCTCGAAGATCAATTGACTCACCTTTTTTGAATCTAATGGCTAAATCAGGATCCACATTGATTTCAAAAGTCTGATTAGCTTTTTTAAATCTAGCTAGATTAAGTTTAATCTTTTCGGAAGTGGAAATCTGTGCCATATTGTTATACTGCTGCTTGTTTGATTTTATCCTTAGGGAATTTGTGGTATCTCTTTCCGGCTAAAGAAATATAAGAAGCATCAATTCTTTCAACGCTAAACTCTTTTTTCAAAACTTGCTTTAATGCAGCAATAGCTAATTTTAGGCCATCTTCCATGGTCAGAGCGGGTTTGTACTTCTTTTGTAAGAATGGTTCTACTTCATCTTCCCCTTCTCCGATGACTGCCGCTTTATATTGGAAATAATTACCAAAGGGATCTGTAACAAATAGTTTTGAAGTACCATCTTCTTCCACGCCAGTAACTAACAGAGAACAACCAAAAGGTCTTAAACCGGCAGATTGGGTACAAATTTGTTTTAAATCGCAAATTTCCTTAACAATAGAAATAACATCTATTTTAGAATCAAAAGTGACTGCATGCTGCTGAGCTTTGAGTTGAGCTCTACCGATTAGAACACGGGCATCTGGAGTTATCCCAGAAAAAGTAGCGGCAACATGGCCATCGATTTCAAACATTTTTTCAATGGCTTCGGGAACGATTAGTTTATTAGTAATTCTTTTGTCAGCAACTAATACGACACCATCGCTGCAAACCATGCCAATAGCAGTTGAACCTTGTTTAACAGTTTTTTTAGCATATTCTACTTGTAATAATCTTCCGTCGGGGGAAAACATAGTAATAGAACGATCATAACCCATCTTATCCATGGGGAGTTGTGGTTGTGGTTTCATTTTTTAGACACCTCATTCATTAATTTGCTGGCTTTTTTAATCATGCCAGTAGTAGTAATTGATTTAATAATTACTGTGGTGTTTTTAATCTTTTTGATTAAAGTTAAGGCCGCTTTGGCTTCATCAACATGTTTGTGGTTGATTTTCAAGACAAATCTTTGTTTGGCTGGATTGAATTGTTTACCAATAAACATGGGAGCTGCTTTAGCCACTCCTAATTGTCCCATAAACGTTTGTAGAGCTTGATGGGTTTCTTTTTCTATTTCTGTAGAAGAGAATTTTTTATCAGAAATCACTTCGAATACAATATAACGTTTTTTTTGTCTTAATGAAGGCAAAAGTTTCATTCTACGGATTCTTCCTCCTGAACGGGTTCAGTATCTTCTGTTCCTCCTGGTGCTAACATAGAAGGTTCATTAGTCATAACTTCTACTGGTTCGTCAGTTTTTGGTGTTTCAGCTTGATTTTCTAACACTTCAATAGTGCCAAATTTTCCGGAAGAAAGTTGTCTTTCTCCTTGATATTCGGAGCACCAGCCGTTTTTTAGATGGATTTTATCCCCTACTTTTACTTTGTCAATATCCTCATTCCACAAAGTCATCTTTATCTCTCCAGAATCGTCTTTGACTTGAGCATTACAGACGCTGCCAGTATTGCCGAATTTTTCAAAAGTTCTAGTATCTCCTTTATCAGTAACTACCAGAACTACATCAATATTTCCTTGGTTTGGTTGTATATCTTTAACTTCCATTTTAAATCCCCCTTAAATGTTTTTAATTACAGGAGAAGTGATGGTTTATATTTGTTTCGTTCTTTTGGTTCGGTTTTTAACAATCAATAACAACCAAAGGAACGATCATTTCATCATCGCTAACGCCACCATGTTTTCCGGCATGGAAATTAGGTGGTTTTCCATAATTTGCCAGTTTATCTCTTAAGATATAATTATCTTTCATAATTAAAACATAATCTCCTACCCGATCAATTAACTTTTTGTTTGGTTTTCCTAACCCATAGAAATTATCTTTAATCAACTGTTCTCCTTTAAAACACCAACAGCATTTTGACATTTTTGTTTTTACAATTTTTTCAAAATCTTTTACTTTACTAGGTCTAACAAAACAATCTCTGACTCTCGGTTCTCCCGCGAGAGGAATAGTTAAACATTCTTTTAACCCGGGTATATTTTCAACCCAGATTTCGGTATTTGGAGTGGCATCTATTAAACCATGGTCTGCAACCACAATTAATTTGGTATTAGTTCCTTTAATCGATTGAGCTAATTTTTTTATTCTTTTGTCTAAATCCCAAAAGATTTTGTTAACTCCTTTGCTGTTGATTCCTTCTTGATGAGCTAGATGATCCAATTCTGGAAGATATGCATGAATAAATCTTCTTCCAGTAGATTTTTTGGTAACTAGTTTTCTTAATTTGGTGAACGTGTTTTTGTAAGTTTTTGTGGGGATAATTGTAGTATTACTTGAAACATAATTGGTAAATGGGCTGTTAGAAATTTTTCTACCAATTAAAGTAAAACATTTGCCCTCGAATCCCTTGTGAAACGATTTAATGTCCATGATTTGATTCATTTTAAAATTAGATTTTGATAGAGATTCTCTTCCGAATATTGGAACAAAAGGTAAGATAGTAGTAATCGTACCCGTTTCTTTAAGATTAATATCCCAGCCAGTTAATGCATGTTGTTGGGGAGGATATCCGACCGAGAAGGCAGTATTGGCACAAGCAGTGGTTGATAAAAAAGTGGAAGTCATGCTGGTTTTAAGATTTTTTAATAAAAAAGAATCCTTTTGTTTTTTTAGATAATTGTAACCCAATCCATCAACAACAATTAAAACAATATTTTTGAATTTTTTTAATTCTGTAGAGTTTAATGATTTTAGTTTAGTGTACGAATGTTTCTTTCCAAAACTATGGGAAATAGAACTCATTAAATTAACAATGCTTTTTCCTTGGTAGTCGGGTAAGGTAAATGGGTACATGATAAGTTAATGGAGATTATTCTCTTTATAATGTTTTCTTTGTAATAATAAGTTTAAGAAAAATACAGCTTAAACAACTTATCCTTGAGTTCGGAGATCTTGACACGGGTTTGTTTAGTGGTTTTAAGGTCTCGGATGGTTACTTTATTGTCTTTCAAGGTGTCAAAATCTACAGTGATAATGTACGGGATTCCTACCTCATCAGCACGAGCATATCTTCTACCTACAGAAGAGGTTTGATCATAAAAGCAAGAGTAGCAAGTTTTGAGGTCTTGGTAAACTTTTTGGGCTTTTTTGGTAATGGCTGGTTTGTTTTTAACTAACGGGAAGACGGCACAAAAGAACGGAGATAGCTTTTTTGGCAGTGAGAGGATGACGTTGCCCCTTTTTTTGTTTTCTTGATAAGCTAAATCTAATAAGGAATAAAGCATTCTATCGACACCTAAAGAAATCTCTAAAACATGGGGAATAAATTTCTTGTTATGCTCGTCCATAATCTCTAAAGATTGTTTAGAAACTTCTTGATGTCCAGATAAGTCGTGATCAGTTCGGTAATGCAACCCTCCGATTTCAGTAAAACCGAGGTTGTTTAATTCTACTTCAATATCGAAATGGAATTTATTGTAAAAAGCGCGTTCTTCCTTGTTTAATTCAAATAAACGGAATTTTTCTTTGGGAATTTTTAAAGTTTCTAAAAAGAATTTTTGAACGGTTGCTAAATGGTAAAGATACCATTCTGGGAGTTGTTTCTTTAGTGATTTACAAGCGAGAGATTTGGTTTTCTTTGTTTTTCGGTCTTTAACTAGCAGAATATTAAGTTTGTAATTTTCTACTTTTTTGAAATTAGTGGGGAAGTTTTCCGGGTTAAAGAAAATTTGCAGTTCGGCTTGAGTAAATTCTCTTTGTCGGAGAGTTAGGTTTCTGGGCGAGATTTCGTTTCGGAAAGCCTTACCAATAATAGCTAAACCTAGCGGAAGTTTTTTTCTTTGTAACTCGTATTGTAATTTAAAATCAACATAAGGAGATTGGGCGGTTTCTGGTCGGAGGTAAGCAGTGTTAGATTGACCAGTTCCCAAGTTAATGGGGAACATCATGTTGATAAGTTTAGTTTGTTGAAAAGGAGACTTACACTTAGGACACTTTAATTTATGGCTTTTGATTAAAGAGTCGTATTTTTTGAGGTTTAATCCTTCTAAGTGTTGTTCTTCGGTATTTTCAGCTAAGAAATGGTCGGCTCGGTCGAAGAAAGCACATTTACTACAGTTGAGAACCGGGTCTAAGAAATGTTCTATGTGTCCAGAAGCCTTGAAAACATCGTGATGCATAATTTGACAGGCATCTATTTCGTAATAGTTTTGATCTAGATTAAGGAAGAAGTTTCTCCAAGTGTTTTCTAAGTTTCTTTTTAGTAGGGTTCCTAAATGTCCGTAATCGTAAAGACCAGAGACTCCGCCATAAATCTCACTAGAAGGGTAAATGAATCCTTTTTTCTTGAGGAAAGTATGAAACTGTTCTAAGGCAATCATGATATTAAAGAAGACTTATCTCTTTTATTAATTTTACCTATT
>JAAOXZ010000031.1 GCA_018221085.1 Candidatus Woesearchaeota archaeon | reverse complement strand
GCCAGAGCCGAAGCCACCTTTAAGGACTCCATATTATAACCTAATTTTCTCAATGATTCTTGAGGCAGTTCAAAAGTATCTTCAATGGTTAGTATTCTATATCTCCGCATAATTTCTACTAAAAACGAACCCAACAAACTGGTTTTTCCTGAACTTCGAGTACCTGCCACCAACATAGTGGCATTATTATCAATCAGGAAGGATAACAACCCTGCTGCCAGAGGATTCAACATTTTAATTTTTGATGACATATATAATGGGAACGTCCAGGGAAAATCACGGTGTCTTCTAAAAGAAAATGCCGTACCAGTGGGATTCAAAGGAGCTACAATCGCCGCTACCCTAGAAGAGAAACCCACTACTTTCAATTCTGTATCCAAAATGGGGTTAGCTTCATCTAACGGACGACCAGATATCAATCTTAATTTAGTGGCCCAACTATCAACTTCTGCGGTAGTGGGATGGACATTGGTGTAACAATCTCCGTAATCTTGATGGACCAAAAAGATAGGTAATTCTCCATTAGGAGAATTAATATTAACGTCTTGAACTTTGGGATCAGAAAGCAGGATTTCAATTAATCCAAAACCCACAGTATAACGAAGAAGTGCTTTAGCCAACATTTCTACTTCTGGATCAGTTAATTTAATATTTTTTTGTGTGGCTAAATCCCTGAGCAAATCCTGACCAATATTGTAAAAAACTTCCCGCATTCTTTGAGGATTGACAAACTCTTCTTTAGTCGGTTTGTGTTCTGCCATAATCCTTTTAGCATTGTCTAATAACTCATATTGTTCTTCAGTAAATTTAAATTCGGCAGGCATTAAATGATACAAGGTTTGGGTGTTGTCAGGAAAACCAAAAATAGTGACGTCTGCTTTCTCTAGCTCTTCACCAAAAGAATAACTTTCCAAAATATCTCCTTCTGGATACTCCATAGTTAGCTTGGCATACATAAAATCTGGGCGAGTAGTGGGATGAAAGATATTCTTGTAGATTTCCCGATTTCCAGTTTTATATCCTGGAAGGTGAGGAATAAGTAAAGAAATAAATTTTGTTTTCTCTAGTACCTCAATAATTTCTTCGAGGATAGAAACAAATCTTTCTTGACTCACTCGATGTCGTTCATCAATGAGAGCATCAAGTTTTGTTTTCTCTCTTCGAACTAATCTCTTAAGTTTCACATAAGCTCGGATAGGGTCTTCTTTTAATTGATGGGCAATTAAACGTTGGAAAATAGCATAACTGGATTTAATGTAACGTTCGTGTAAAGGATCAGTGACCAATGGAGAATGAACGTAGCGTCCGTCTTTGTTGATACTTTTGTATACTAAACTTAATTCCACTAATAATGCTGTTTGAGAATAATCGTATTCATATTCTCTTCTTTGAGAAATTATGAGGGTACTTATTCCGGAAACCTGAAGCAGAAGATCAATAGTCTTGGCCATGCAAATAGGACTATCTTCTACTGAAGGGGGGAAAGAACAGCGTTCACAATAAATCTTCAAAATCTTGTTTTCTCCCTCATGATAAACATCGTACTCAAAGCATTTTTTTTGGTCAAATAACATCTGGGTCTCCTTTTTAGGGCGGAATACTGCCTATCTCTGTTAAATGAACTATCGTTAAATATTTTTCTGTTTTTAAAGCGTACCTTTGGAGGATTCTATTCTTAACCAAAGTAAGAAAAAGATATATAAACCAAAAAAGATTGCTTATATCAGATGGCAGAAAAAACAAACAATGAAAAAGGAGGATTTGATTTAAGTAAAATATACATTTGGATCAAAGGAGTTGAAAGTAAA
Organism: Candidatus Woesearchaeota archaeon; assembly: GCA_018221085.1. Lineage (GTDB taxonomy): Archaea > Nanobdellota > Nanobdellia > Woesearchaeales > GW2011-AR9 > JAAOXZ01. Next base: position 4,783 of record JAAOXZ010000031.1, on the reverse strand, counting down.
TTGAACACTCTACGAAGAGAATTTGATGTTCTTAAGGAAGATTCCTCTAAAAAATACGACAAATTGGTCAAAGAAATCAAAATCACTAATACTGATTTAATGGATTTAAAAAGAGAAAGAGAAAAATTTAATGAAAAATTAGATCTGATTATCAAAGAATTAAAATTGACTGCAGGTAAGGAAGAATTACAAGTGTTGAAAAAGTACATTGATTTATGGAGCCCGATGAATTTTGTCACTCAACGAGATGTTGAAAGAATAGTTGAAGAAAAAATGGGGAAAAGTTAATAAGTAATAAAGAATTTAAAAAAGTAAATAAGTAAAAAATAGGTGAATATTATGGCACTTTTTTCAAAAGGCGGTGTTCCACTCGACGAAGTAAAACAATTAAAAGCGCAAGGTCTGAGTGATAACCAAATCATTGATGAACTCAAGGGAAAAGGACATTCTTTAGCACAAATAAATGATGCTTTAGCACAAGCAGCCATTGCTGGTCCTGAAGCACCAATGGGAACTGTTCCGCCTCCTCCACACCCAGCAGAAGCTGGAATGCCTCCTGAAGCCCCTATGGCTGCGGCAGTCTCACCATCAGAACTTCCCGAAGAATTACACGGCAGAATAGAAGAAATTGCTGAAAGTATTATTGATGAAAAATGGGATTTATTGGTCGAAGAAGTCAAGAAAATAATTGACTGGAAAGATAAAGTGGAAGAGGACATTGGTAGATTAAACACCGATGTCGAGAAATTAAAAGAAGACTTCCGAGAATTACATCAAGGTGTTCTAGGTAAGTTAGAAAGTTATGATTCTAGAATGACCGAAGTTGGCACTGAATTAAAGGCTGTCGGTAAGGTCTTTCGAGAAGTAGTCCCTGAATTTGTAGAAAACGTCAAAGAACTAAAAAGTATCACTAAAGTAGTTAAGAAGAAAAAATCATGAAAAATCCACTGAAAGTGTTCACCAATCAAAGTAGATTTTTGTGATACCAAAAAGCGCTACATCCCCCCCCCTAAAGGAAAAGAGTATTGCGCTTTTTCAGTATAATTCTTAAAAAATATATTAAAAGTTTAACCTTCTCCGGTTAGAAATGCAATCGCAAAGATAGCAATTACAAAAATAAAGATTATCCCCAACACCTTGGGATTAAAAACAATGGAATAAACGTTTTGTTCAAAGGCTCCGTCTTCTGATACTTCACCACCCATAGCTTGCTGGGCTAATTCTTCTCCCCACACATGACCAAAACCAGCCACTAGAATAATCATAGAAACGCCAAAAATGGCCCATTGAATGGTTTTTTCTGATTTTAAAGCCCCAAAGACATCTTTTTCTGTAGCTCCAAAAAGTTGATACATCAAAATCAACAAGATTACAAAGATGAACACCAACACAAACCACGGAGCTATAAAATTAATCAAATCAATGACATCTTGAGAAAGCAGAGTCATTAAAGAAACTGCAATCGCTACAATGGCATTGATAGTCACGTTTTCCCCTAGCACCTTAGTTTTATGTAAAATCGCAAACATAATGGAAAAGATCAGTAAAACTGAAAAGATTACATTAAAGTACTGGAATAATCCGACGTCTAGGAATGTTACCATTTTTTATTCATTATTTTTTTTAAAGAGCTTACCAAAACTTTCGACTATGTCTTTTCCTGGAGTACCTTGTCCAGGTTCTTTAGTGATAAACCAGACAATTAAACCGAAGATTAAGATAATGATTAATAATTCTGTTAAGGCCGGCGTCCACCAATCAAAAAAACTATTTGGTGCTTGCCATAAGTTTAACGCGGAAGTGGAACCGAAGATGTAGACAACAAAGATGATTGCGGCAACAGCAATAATGGGCATCGCAGCCTTAGCAAAATCGCCGCCGAAGATTCCCAAAAGTAATAATAACATAACAGATGCAATAGCCACCAAAGAAATGCTGGGCAGGGCTTCATTGATTACTTGTACAGGATCATAACCTAAGGGGTAACTCCCAGTCATATGCGGAACAATGAAAATTAACGCCATTACTAAGGCAATTATAACATTAAATTGTTTTTTAGTATCGTCTCCGAACAATTTAACTTTCTGCAAAACTGCAAAGATGATAGTAAAAACTAACAAAAATGGCAGTAAGAAATCTATGATTCCATACGCTTGAAAATAACTCGCAATATTTAAAAATGGCATTTTAATTTTACCTCTATTTTATTTTTTAATTTATTCTTCTTTTTTAATTTTAGGTTCGGTAGTGATAAACCACATAAAACCGATGACAATGATAAATAAGATAATGGTGGCGGCCCATTCAGCATTCCAGTTAACAAATAAAAAGGCAATATATTGTAACCAGTCCAAAGCATTAAGGAAAATAACCACAATACCCATGAACATCAATACCATAAAAAATTTTGTCCAACCGGGATAACTTTCTAAGGTGAATTCTTTACTGCCAAAGAACACTCCCACCAATAACATAAATGAAACAACTAAAATTAACAATAATACTACATGAGACATAGTCTCGTTGATGACCCCCACTAACTCAGTAGAAGCGATGACTAAGAATGAAACCACAAATGCTACCATGGCATTAAGATTTTTCTTAGTAAGATCCTTGCCATCAATTTTTTCTACGCCCAATACTTTCGTTTTCTCTAAGATAGCAAACATAATGGTAAAAATTAAGAGAAATGGTAGAATAACATCATAGACTCCTAACTTATCTAGAAAAGTGATTGCACTTCTAAAAACGTTTTCCTCTACCATCTATTTTTAACCTCGTTTGACTTATGTTTAAATAAAATTTTGGTATATATAAAGTTTTCTACTATAAATAATCTGCAGAACGAGAAAATTTGCTTTACAAAATAAGAACAAATTTTCTGGTGTTGATAAAGTATCAGTTAATGGCTATTTTATACTATATCAACAATAAAAAGAAACTCTTATAAAGAACGATATCGTTATTTGAAGTAGTAAATTAAGAAAAATGATAAATCAAAAAGAATTCACCAAACTAAGAAAAAAAGTACAAGATTACGATACTGAAAGAGAGAAACTGATCAAGAAAAGTCGAGAAGTTCTCAAACTAAGTAAACAGATTATCTATGCAGTACACCGAGATGAATTAACTGCCGCCCTCAGTTTAATCAAAAAAATTGAAAAAGAGAAAAAGAACTTAGAAGGGATAACCAAACATAGTCGGGCTTTACTTTTTGAAGGCAGTTACAAGGTAGCCATGCAAGAATATGTAGAAGCATTACTTTACTATGGCTTTATTAAAAATGGAAAACTAATCAAAAAAGAAAAATTGGGCGTGCGAGTCAATCATTACATTTTGGGGATTTGCGATTTACCCGGAGAATTAGTGCGGAAAGCAGTATTTCTGGCAGGGAAGGGCAGAGTCCAGGAAGTAATCAAGATTAAAGAATTAGTTGATGGTCTTTACGGGGAATTATTAAAATTTGATTTCAGAGAAAACGAGATCAGAAGAAAATTTGATTCTATTAAATATGACTTACGTAAATTAGAAGATTTAGTTTTAGATTTAAAATTAAAGAAAAGATAACTTTATTCTTCTGTTCCCCAAACGTCTTCTGCGATATCTTTTACAAAATAATTGACAAAAAGTTGCACTAATTCTTCATCAAAAGTAACGGTATTGAAACCGCCTCTGTCCTCCAATAAATCATCCAATAGAATTTTATTTCGTAAATGGCGCTCTGATTCTCGGACATAGCTTTCTTTAGTTTTATACTCTCCTTTTATTGCTTCTTTTATCGCTTCGGTGTCTTGGACCCTTCCTTTGGTTAATGTTTGAATAATGTTTTCGTTTCTTTGTAAATCACTCAACATCTGAGAACAAGTAAATAATGGTGCGGAATTATTGAGTCTGCCTTCTTCGGAATAAGTTATTGTTTGTAAATACATTTCGGAATAGTGAGACGCGCCTCCTTTCCATTCTACATTTAATCCCATTGAATATGCTTCTAAAAACATTTGGCCAGCTACATGAGCGCCAGATTCTTCCGAAAGTAGTTGTGCTTTTTCCAAATCAGTAAAGTCTTCAGAATCCTGAATATCTTGATTTATTTGATTTTCTAATCCTACGGCAGATCCAATAATTTGACGTTCAATTTCTGGGTTTTCAGAATAAGTTTTTCTAGCACGGCCAATAAAATACGTCGCTACAGATTCTCTGATTTCTTTTTCTAAGTCTGATCCCATATTTCCTTCACATCCTCCGCTACAAAATATTCTAATTGAATACACATAAATTCTCTATTAAAAATATTAATAACGATTCCATTTAATAATTTTTCTAATACGGCATTGTTCTCGGTACGTTCTTTAGACATTCTCAAGTACTCTTCAGCAGTATGATATTCTCTCCTAACTGCTATTTTGATTGCTTCAATAGAAGTTGCAACGTCTAAACCTTCCCCTTTTTGTTTCTCCTTCAAGCTTTCAATTATATTTTCTCCCCTTTGTAAATACTCTAAAGCCTTATCACAGGTTATCCCTAAGGCAGGATTTTTAATTCCTCGTAGATCGAGGTCACTTAATCGAGTTAAATAGTCATCAGCATACAACGATATGCCGTTTTGCCATTCCATGCCCAGTTCGATAAGATATCTTTCTACTGCCTTATGACTCACCAAATTGGGATCTGACTCTTCCCATATTCTGTCTGCTTGGGCTTGGTCAATCCTTCCAGAAACAACCCCTTCCCTTATCCGCTGTCTGTTTACTTCTGCTGCTGCCATTACCAATCGTTCATCGAT
>JAAOXZ010000030.1 GCA_018221085.1 Candidatus Woesearchaeota archaeon | reverse complement strand
TAAAGATGGTAAGGCTAAAAGACCAATTATGCTGCACCGAGTAATTTATGGTGCCATTGAACGTTTTATCGGTATTGTGACTGAGCATCTGAATGGTAACTTTCCTTTATGGTTAAGTCCAGTACAAGTTAAAGTGTTGACAATTACTGACAAACAAGTTTCGTTTGCTAAAAAAGTAGTTAAGGAATTGTCGGAGGTAGGGTTGCGAGTAGAATTAGACGATCGAACGGAAACTATGGGTAAGAAAGTTCGGGAAGCGCAATTAGGGAAAGTGAATTACATTGTCACGATTGGTGAGAAAGAAGTTGCTAAAAAGAAATTAGCGGTGCGTAGCCGAGATGGAAAAGTTAAATTTGGTGTGGCGATGGATGGATTTGTTAAAAGCTTAGTGAAAGAAGTTAAGGAAAGGAAATAATTCTAATAAGTGTTAATATAATCGAAGGGGTCTTCTTCATAAAGGGCTTTACCGGTGACTAGATCTAATGTGAGTTCTTGACTATGGTCATCTTTATTCCATTGGATTTTTTTAATGTTTTCTGTGAAACCAGCTTGTGCAATTACGTCAAGACATTCTTTCCTGCTTTCTGCAATACTATCATTGGCTTCAGTACTATTGTCATCATTAAAACCAGCTCCCGCCACATAAATTTCTAACTGGGATTTATTAAACTCTTTCAAATCAAATAACATCTGTTCCAATTCATCCGGAGTAGTCACATAACCTAAGTAATGCACCATAAAACCATCTTTTCCACAAATAGCTCCGACAGCGATACAGGGTCCTAAACCTCCAGAGGTTAAAGTATCTGGGGCTGTTGCTTGCTGGTAATTGTACATATCTACTTCGATGGTTTCTCGATCTAATTCTGTTTCTTCCATGTTAGTTTCATAAGAAAGCGTATTTATAAAAGTTAGTAAGATAATTAAGATTGTTTTTCTTCGGAATATAATAAAGAATGCTTCTTAACTAGTTTTAGAACTTCTCCAATGTCATACCTTTCGGATAACTTATAAACCATATCTAGTACTCTTTCGGCATAGTTTGCCCGGAGATTGCTAGGAAAATTTGGACTAAATCCTAAACCGAATTCTTCTAATTTTTGGAGGGCTTCTTTGGTGGTTTGGATTGTGTGAAGCTCATGGCCAAGGATACTGCATCTCAATTGTACTTCGTCTTCTAACTTCATCATTATTTGTTTCAAAATTGTATTATTTATAAAAGTTATCAAAGATAATTTTTTAAAGTTGGTTTTCTTTCTTTTTATGAAAGAGGAAAATGAAAAACTTAGAAATAGCCAAAATTCTGCATGAGATTGCTAATTTGTTAGAAATAAGGAGAGTGCAGTTCAAACCAGCAGCTTATCGCCGGGCGGCAATGTCTATTGAATCATTAAACAAAGACATTATAGAGATCGCTAAAAAAGGAAAATTAAAAGACATTCCTGGAGTGGGAGCCTCGATTGCAGAGAAAATAATTGAATTTCTAAAAACAGGAAAAGTAAAACTTCATCAAAAATTAAAGAAATCTTTACCGATTAAAATAAACGAATTAGCTTCTGTGTCTGGGATGGGGCCAAAAACGATCAAAGTACTTTATGAAAAAATAAAAATAAAAAACCTCGCAGAATTGAAAAGAGCCGCCAAGCAAGGTAAAATCAGAAAAATTGGGGGATTAGGTCAAACAGTAGAAGAAAACATCCTCCAAGGCATAGAAATAGTTAAAACAGCTAAAAAAAGAATGTTGCTAGGGTTGGTAATTCCTCTCGCAGAAGAAATTAAGGAAAGAGTAGAATCTATCCCCGGAGTCAAAAGAGTAGTAATTGCTGGTTCTTATCGCAGAAGAAAAGAAACAGTAAGAGATCTAGATATCTTAGCAATTTCTAAACAGCCCGGTAAGGTAGTTGATACTTTTTGCTCGTTTCCAGAAGTTAAAAGCGTGAGAGCGAAAGGAGCATTAAAGGCTTCAGTCAGATTAAAAAATGGCATTAATGTGGACTTATACGTTCTTCAAGAAAATAAATTTGGTTCAGCATTGAATTATTTTACTGGAAGTAAAGAACACAATATTGAATTAAGAAAACTGGCTTTGAAAAAAGGTTTAACTCTTAGTGAGCATGGGTTAACCAAAGTGAAATCAAAGAAATTAGTAGCTGCCAAAACAGAAGAAGTAATTTACGAGAGATTGGGAATGCAATATATTCCTCCAGAATTAAGAGAGAACCGAGGAGAAATTGAAGCTGCCCTAAAACGTAAGATTCCTAGATTAGTAACTAAAATCAAGGGTGATCTTCATATGCATACTACTTGGTCTGATGGCGACGATACCATTGAAGAAATGGCTCGGGCAGCACAAAAATTAGGTTATAAATTCATTGCCATCAGTGATCATGCGGGGCCATTAAAAATCGCCAATTCCTTAGATGAAAAAAGAATCACCAAATATTTGAAGGCGATTGATCGAGTGCAAAAAAAAGTTAAAATCAAAATTTTAAAAAGTTTAGAAGTAGATATCAAAAAAAATGGTGATTTGAGTATCAAAAAACAAACCTTGAAAAAATTAGACCTCGTTCTAGGAGCAATTCATTCCGGATTTAAAACCCCCGACATGACCAAACGAATTTGTACTGCTTTAGAAAATAATCACATTAATATTTTAACTCATCCTTCGGGAAGGGTAATTCAAAAGCGAGCCCCATATTCTTTGAATTTTGATAAACTCTTTGAAACTGCTAAAGCCACCAATACTTTTTTAGAAGTTGATGCTTTCCCCAACAGATTAGATTTAACTGATGTTAACATCAAAGCTGCTATCGAAGCAGGATGCAAAATTGCCATAAACTCTGATGCCCATAATATTAATCAGATTCATTTTTCAACAACGATAGGGGTGCCTTGGGCAAGACGTGGCTGGGCTACAGAAAAAGATGTTTTAAACTGCTGGAATCTAAAAAAAATAAAAAAAGCTCTAAAAAACTAACCCATTCCCTCTTCGAATTCTTGAACGCAATCTTTGGAACAAAATTTGTGATTTTCTCCACTTATCTCTTTAGTTAAATGTTCTCCCTGAATAGCGATACCGCATTCAGCACAAGTTACTTCTTCGTCTTCGTCGGAATAACCCCTCATAAAGGCTTCTTCTTCTGTGGAGATACCATCTTCGTCCAAAAGCTCTTCTTCGGAAGGGTCTCTATCTGCTTCACCTTCAAAAACCATGTTTCCCATAAACTAAACTTAAAGATAATCTCTTTTAAATGTTATGTATATACTACATAGATTTTGTAGAAGATGATTACTTAATAGTCGTTAAAAATCCTTAAGGCACTATAAATTTCAACGAGATTTCTGCGTGTGAGAAAGGTTCAAAAAAATTCTTTTCATTTTATTAATAGAACGTTCCCAAGAAAATGAATAGGCTACAGTTTTACGAGCATTACGAGAAAATTTGTCCATCGTTTTAGAATCGTTAGCTAGTTTATCTATCTTCAAAGCTAGCAAAGTGGGGCTGGCACGAGGGAAAAAAATACCGTTGCGATCTTTAACAACATATTCTTTCATAAAACCAACTTTAGTAACAATAACCGGAATACCACACGACATCGCTTCTAAGGTTGCCAAAGAAGTAGTTTCAGTCAGAGAAGGCATCACAAAAATATCCATAGCCCGTAAATAAGCTTCTACATTATCAACAAAACCAGTGACGGTGCAATTTTTAACTTCCTTGAATTTTTTAACAATTTCTGGCCTACCGTCTCCCACCATCAAAAGATGATATTTTTGGGGATCCAGTTTCTTAAAAGCTTTCAGAAGCACAATGGTGTTCTTTTCGCTGGAAATACGACCCACATAACCAACAATGATTTTGGGAGGTAATTTCATTTTTTTCTTGCTAGTATTTTTATTTTTAGAAGGATAAAAGCGATCGATATCGATTCCTAATTTGGCAACATCCATATTAGTTTTTATCCCGAGATGTCGCAACCCTCCCCTAATTTCTTTGTAAGGAAGTAAAACTAGATCGCACTTGTTAAGAAATCTAATGACAATCTTCTTGACTAGACCAGAAAATAACCAACTAATAACTAAAGGAGTATTTTTTTCAAAGAGTTTCCAAGAAAACATATGAGTGTAAAAAACTATTTTTTTATGATACTTTTTAGCATAATGAATGGAAAGAAAACTAGCCACGGCAGGTCCTTGAACAAAAACAAGGTCGGCTTCTTTAACCGCTTTTTTGATTTTTTTGGTATTTTTAAAAGAAAATTTTACGGCATGGTATGTCGAAAGCTGGAATATTTTAGAAGTTTCTAAAAAAGTAGTTTTAATGCCCTTAATAGTTTTTTTGTGATCAAAATCTGGAACTAACAGAGACAATTCAAAAATATTTTTGGTTCTTTTGATGAATTCTTCCATAAAACGGAGAGTGCCATCTACCTTAGGATAGAAAGTGTCGGCAGCGATTAATACTTTTAATTTGGGGTTCATTTGATACGATAAAATGCCTCAGCGAATCTTTTTTTAATTCTTAAACCATTTTTGATAGCTCGATAAAACATCAATAGATATGGATAAAAAGTGTGGAGTTTTTGACTTTTGAATTTTTTCAGGGCTTTTACTTTTAAGGAGAACGTATGAGTAATATCTTCGTATAAAACTGGGTAAGTCGTTTTAAATGAAACTGGATTCCAAACAGAATAAATGTATAGTTCTGGTTTGGGCTTGGGTAATTTATCCCAAAGTTCTAAAATAATTTTGTGTAAAGCACGATGATCGGGATGGGGATCCTCAGAAGAGTGCAAAAATATCCGGTAGGGTTTATATTTCTCAATTAAATTTATCAGCTTATCTCCAATCTTTTTTTTCTGATAATCTTTCAAGAATCTGCCTTCTTTTAAACCAAAAAATAGATTTTTGCAGCGAAGTAATTTGCTGGCTTCAGTAGCTTCTTTAGAACGCATCTTCTGTACTACTTCTCCTTTTAGCCAAGGATGTGATTTCTCACCGTAAGAAAAGACTACCGAAACGACTTTTTTCCCTTCTTGAGTATATTTAGCGATAGTACCGCCCGCCCCAATAACAAAATCATCTGAGTGGGCTCCGAATACTAAGATTGTTTCTTTTTGAGCCTTTTTTTTAGGTGACATAAGAAAAAGGATATATTTAAGCTTAATTAATCTTTTGTTTTAGAATGGCGGAATTATCTTTCTAAATTGAAAGTTTTCCGGTATGATGCGATAGGTTTATCATCAAAATCAAACATAATGAATCTGATCTCAACATCATCTAAATTACCGGCAGTTTTAGAATGGTAATTAAAGCCCCCAGGAACCTGAGTGGAGGACGAGACACTAGTTTTAGACCTAACTGTTTGAGATGGTAAGGGTAAAGGAACATCTTTTTTACTGGATTCATCAGTGTAACCTTCTACCATCATCATAAAATGATCTGGTTTGATAGTTCCTTCTTCACTATTTTTGATTGTATATACTAAATCAGTAACTTTTCCCCAAGTATCGTGCCACTCTACTTTAACTGCACTAATGGCAAAAGAAACTTTGCTGTAATCGGTAATTATTTCTTCTTCGACTTCTTCAACAACTTCTTCTACTAATATTTCTTCTTCGACTTCTTCGACCGGTTCTTCGGGGACTTCTTCTTCTACTGGTATTTCTTCAGCGATTAATTCTTCAGTATCGGCAACGAAAAATCCAGTAAAACTAGAAAGAAAACTACTCCAGCCAGAACTTTGGGCTTCTTCAGCAACAAGATCTTCGGCAACACAAGAAGTGCATTCGACGTCGCTCCATCTGCCTAAGAAAAAGATGAATGAAAAAAGAACGATGATTAACGCTCCTTTGAGAATTTTTTTAGGATTAATTTTGATATCTATATCAATTTCTTTACTCATAAAGTGAGATTGCTTCTTTTTAGACTCTGCTTTTGATTCTGCTTTCTTTTCGCTTTTCAATTCATCCCACTTCAATTTTTCCATAGTCAGAAGGAAACAAAAGTAGTATATAAACTTTTTTATTTTCGAGAATATGTATGTGGGAAGTATTAAATTCAGAAACAGGCAGGAACATCCCATTAAGTTCCTGGAAATTACTTGCTACGCCATGCTACACATCTAGGGATAAACCCCCGAGGGCATAACATCGTTAAGTTCAATAGATCTGGAGTCCTAAAAATAGAAGTGGCTGGAGAAAAAAATTTATTTTTTAACTTTATACATCCCTGCATGTCCTGGAACTATATAATCTGCAATCTCTAAAAGTTTTTGCCTGCTTTCTCTTAATTTATTCATATCATCGGCATACTCGTCAACTTCCGGATAATTCTCTTTCCAAAACACGTCTCCACAAATTGCAATATTACCCTTATCAGTTTTTACTATAAGCGTCAAGCTAGTATAATTATGCCCAGGTGTTTCAATAATTTTAATGTTTTCTGTAAGCTGGTCTTGTCTATCGTCAACAATATCCCCGTGCCAAGCGCCATAAAACTCAATTACTTTTGCATTAGGAAACATACCTATATTTCTAAAATGATCTATATGTGAATGGGTTAAAAAAACCACATTAACATCATTTAGAGTCAGATTTTCTTTTTTTAATTCATTAATTAGAATACTTTGATCTTTTAAAGTTCCAGGGTCACAAACAATTATAAGATTTTTGTCCCTAACTAGCGTAATTGTGGGACAAGTTCTTTCTTCTTTATCCGGTTGATCTGCACTTGTAAACCCTTCAACTAGAACTTTAACTTTTGCCATAATATCAAAATATTTGATAAACATTTAAACTTTTCCTTTTTTCTCCAGCTCTCTACCATAGTCTCGATTATCACTTCGTTCATTCTAATGTAGTGGAATAGAAATTATATGCGTCGGCCGTGCAAAGACCCGCCATTCCAAGTTGCTGTTTGAACTTGGCAATATATTTTAGAAGGAAGTGACACGAGTATAAATACTTTTCTAATTTCTCGTCGGTAGTTACTAAAGTTTTTCCATGTTTTTTTCCACTCGGTTCTTTATATATTTTCCTTTCCATAAAGAGAGTATGAAATGTTTGGTAGATGGAAAAGAGTGTGATGAGGGCGAGGAACTTTGTCCTACCTGCAAAAGGTTCCTGGAAAAGAAGTACAAAGGTAAAGAAGATGAAATGGAAGTAATGTTGAAATT
>JAAOXZ010000029.1 GCA_018221085.1 Candidatus Woesearchaeota archaeon | reverse complement strand
TGTTTAACTAAAACCTTAGCACCATAAGTAATAGATTTGAGTTTTTGACTAATAGTAAGAAAATGATCTATCGTGGCAGAGCCAACACAAACTACATCAAACATATTTATACCTCTCTTTTTTAATAATAAAGAATTAAATGTTTTTTAATCTTTCTAAAATAGCTTCACCGAATTCTTTGGCGGCACGAGGGCCATTAGCTGTGATAATGTTTCCATCGGTAGTAACGGTCTCATCGGTGAAAGTAGCTCCGTTGTCGGTTAGGATTTTAGCTGGTTCACCATTCTCATTCCAAACAGTGGCTTTTTTGTTTTCAAGGACACCAGCATAAGCTAGAATGGTAGGAGCAATACAAATACCGGCCAGAATTTTGTTTCTATTTACGGCTTCTTGAGCAGTTAAATGAGCTTGAACATCATGTTGATAAGCAAAAGCTCCTTGACCCCCTACAAAGATAATGGCTTCGTAATCATCTACGTTGATATCTGCTAAGGCAACTGTAGCTTCAGCGGTATCTCCAAAAGAACCAGTGCAAGTGCCAACTGTTTTGGAAGCAGTAACTACTTGGACGCCAGCATTTTCTAATATCTTTTTAGGCAGACCATATTCATAATCCTGATAATCTTTTGGGGCAATAATAAATAATACTTGAGTCATTTTGATTAGGGAGTAACTTGACTTATTTTTAAATCTTTAGTTTTGAACACAACAATATTTATTAAAAAATAAATTATCAAAATTTAATGACTAAACGATTTAGTCCTTGGGATATGTTTTTTGGAAAAAGGGGTTTTACCTGGTTAGATCGACTTAGTTTTCCCCATGTTCTATTTATTTGGATCGGGATTATTCTAATTTTTGGAATAGTTTATTTCTTGTTAAGTACTCCCCATTCTTTACTTCTTTCTAACCCGACTAATCTCCCCGTAAGAGGAGTCATGGATTCCATTTATTTCAGTTTTATTACAGCTACGTTTACGGGTTTTGGTGATATTGTGCCAGTGGGATCTTACAAGATTATTGCTATTTTTGAAGTGACATTGGGAGTGTTGTTATTGGCTTTTGTGACTTCTAAACTGGTTTCTTTAAAACAAGACATCATCCTAAATGAAATTTATGAAATCTCCTTTAATGAAAGAATAAATCGGTTACGGTCTTCTTTGTTATTATTCCGGCAGAATATTAACCGAACCATTAATCGAATTGAAGAACATTCTATCAGAAAAAGAGAAATTGATGAAATTTATATCTATTTTTCTTCGTTAGCCAATGTGTTAAAAGAAGTTTCTACTTTGTTAGATAAAAGACAAAGAAGTCATTTTACGAAAGGTATTGATCCGGTAGATACGGAATTAATCTTCAATAGTGTAGTTAGTTCGTTTAAAAGAACTAATGAATTGATTAATGTCCTGGGAGAAAGTGGATTGGAATGGAAACGAGAAGTAACTTTGAATTTTATCCGCAAATGTCTATCCTTAAATAGAGAGATTTTTGAGAAATTAAAACTGAGGCGGATTTTATCTGAGCAAGTGATAGAAGAAGTAGGGATTAGAAACGAAGAAATAATCAAATTAATACGAAGTACAGTATTGTTTTCTTGAAACTAAATAAAAAGAATAAAAAAAGAAAAAATTATCCATGGTATTCTTGTGTGAATTTCTGTCCGCCAACATCCATTTCAAAAAAACCATTCTTACCAGACTCATCAAACCAGTAATTAATGTTCATTACTTCACCATTTTGATCCTTGGCAGTGTAAACTACGTGGCAAAGCCCATTGTAGTCTCCAGAGGTTTCTAACGCTTCAATTACCCAAGAAACTTCGGTACTATCATCTGCACCAGCAGCCGCCATTTCCCAATTAGCGCCGGTTTGGCACCAACCATCTGCTCCTTCTCCTGCCGTAACAGTTACTTTTTCGCCTTCGTCAGTAACTACAGTCACTTGAGAAGTGCATCCCATCAAAAGCAAAACAGAGAATACAGCCAAAATTATTGTTGCTATTTTTTTCATTTTTTATCACCCTATCTGTTTTTTAATTTTATTTTAGATTTTCTAATGTTTATAAACATTATGTCATTAGTTCAAATAAATCCAGAAAGTGGGAAATCAAAGCTGGTCTTTTTCTAAATGTTCTTGGGAAATAAAACCTTGATAAAATTTTCTTAATTTTTGAGGAATGAGAACCCTTTTAGAAAATGCTCGGTCTGCTAAGGTAGCATAGAGTTCTGAACCGAAGAATTTGTCTCCCCGGGAAGTACTAGTCCCACCAGTCAAATAACGTTTCCGTTTTTTGATTAATTCTTCATATCCTTCAAAATCATCTATTTGTGAAGTGGTGTGCCCTATTTTTTTTAAGAATTTTAATTTTTGTTCGTCTGTCTTCAATGTAGCTAATTCATCATAAAAAGTTTGTCCTTCAATTTTAAATTCAAGTTGGTTCTGATTATCCACCAATCTATTCCAAAAATCGTGATACCATTCGTGTATAATTGTGGCAACAATTCTTTCATCTTTGCCGAGGTAAGTGGAGTTTCCTTGGTTATCTAATTCATAATGACAGAATAGTCTTTTTTTAACTAATAAAACATCTGGATAGTCCGGAGAATCAGCTATTAAGCAGGCCCGAATACCTTTTCTTTTACATTTGGCAATGTTGTTGATTAATCTATTGATATTGGCTTCGCATTTAGAATCATTAGGAGAACATTTTTTCTTTTCTTCTTCTTCAAACGATTTTAAATCAGAATTCCTAGCCAATATGCCATTACTGTTGTTTAAAATCTCTTGTTTAGTGGTCTCATTTTGTGCTATAAATCCAGAGTTCCAGGCTTCGTTTATCGAAGCTTCTAAGGTTTCTATACTAGCATCACAACGGAAAGTGTAACTTGGATCATCCTGCAATTGAGTAATAGAATGAAGTTGGAATCTAGTAGCAGTGCAACTTAACGCAGCAGTAGCCAAAATTCCTGCTGAAAGTACTATTGATTTTAATGATATCATCTTTACTTCAAAAGAACTCTATTTTTATAAAATTAAGCTTATTTCTTCAACTTTGTGCAACTGCGGATATCTTTTACGTGATAGGTTATAAATTCATATTGAGATGGTTTGACTCTATTAATATCGTACGTGGAAAGCACAATTCTATTTAGATCTAAACTTACAACATAACCAATACCCCTAGAAAGTTCAATGGCGAATGAAGTCCGAAACTCTATTTCCACAATATCTCCCAGACTAATCCCGTCAAATTTGCTCATATTAAAATAATAACGAAGGATTTTATAAAAATTACCGTAGATTATTGTTTTCTCGTTCTTTCTCAGCTTCGATAATTCTCTTAATAGCAATGAGGTATGAGGCTGTTCTAAAGTCATAATTGTTGTTTTCCGATTGCTGCTGAATTTCTAGAAAAGAGTTAACCATGATGTCTTTTAGTTTAGGTTTGATTTCTTCAGCAGTCCATTTTTCATCTTTTAGATTTTGTACCCATTCAAAGTAAGAAACCGTCACTCCTCCGGCATTGGCCAGAATGTCTGGAATAACCAAGGTTCCTTTTTGGAAAAGGACTTTATCAGCAGTAGTAGTTACTGGACCATTAGCCAGTTCTAAAATGATTTTAGTTTTGATGTTATCAACATTCTCTTCAGTAATTACATTAGCTAAAGCTGAAGGAATGAGAACATCACATTCTGTTTCTAATAATTGTGAGTTAGAAATTTGTTCAGCATTTTGATAGTTAATCACCGATTTGGTTTCTTCTTTGGTTTTAATGACTTCGGCAATATCTAATCCTTCTGAATTATAAATTCCTCCCTGGGAATCAGAAACCGCAATGATTTTGTAATTCAATTCAGCGAGTAATTTGGCAGCATTCATTCCAGCATTACCAAATCCTTGAATAACCACTGTTTTCTCGTTAAGATTTAATTTTTTAACTGCTTCTTCTAAAACATAAACACCACCTAGAGCGGTAGCAATATCTCTGACTAAAGACCCTCCTTGTTCTGGTGGTTTGCCAGTAATAACTGCGGGGGCAGTGGTTTGAGTAAGTTTTTCATATTCGTCTCTCATCCAAGCCATGATTTGCGGCGTAGTATAAACATCGGGGGCAGGAATATCGACTTGGGGACCAATTACTTTGTAAAACGCTTGAATGTATTTCCGAGAAAGTTCTTCAAGTTGCTGAGGAGTTAATTCTTTGGGGTTTACTTTAACTCCTCCTTTACCTCCACCAAAGGGAATGTTAACCACTGCAGTTTTAATGGACATCCAGAATGCAAGAGCAGTAACTTCGTCTTGAGACACTTCAGGATGGAATCTGATGCCTCCTTTGAAAGGGCCCCGAGAATTATTGTATTGAACACGAAAGGCAGGATACTTCTGTCCATCAAGTTCTAATTCAGCTTGATGAATTTGTTGTGGTTGCTTAAGTGGGGCGATCTCTTCTTCCGAGAAATTACCTAAAACTCGAACCTCTTCCAGAAAATCTAAAATATCTCTAAATTTCATAGTAAAATAAGAAAAAAGAAAGAAAATAAAAAGGTTGTGGTTAATTAACCACTAATTCTCCTTTCAAAGCAGCTCCTTGAACAACACCGTACTGGTTACAGTAATCACCACAAAGGAATTCGAAAGTTCCTTTCTTATCGGCAGTAAATTCCACAGTAACTGATTCTCCAGCAGTAAGTTTTTCAGATACTCCAAAAGCAGATAAGATAAAGTTAAGATCAAATTCTTCACTGGAAACAGTTAATTTGACTAAGTCTCCTTGATTAACTTCAACTACTTGAGGATCAAATCGCCATTTTTTGGTATCGATCTGAAGTTCTTTGGTGGTTGATTCTACTGGTTCGAGATCTTCTTCGGTTTCAGTTACTTCTTCAGTTGGTTCTTCTTCAACTTCGTCCACTGGTTCTTCAGAAGCGCCTTGAAGTGCAGCTTCGATGGCACCTTCAAAAACGGCAAAGGGTTGAGCTCCACTGATCATCTGTCCATTGATGAAGAAAGCAGGAGTTCCTGAAACGCCATACTTTTGTCCGTCAGCAAAATCTAAGTCTACTTCTTCACTATATTTTCCGGAATCAAAGCAAGCGTTGAACTGAGTAGTATCTAAGCCTAAATCAGCCGCCCATTTCTTGTAGTTTTCTGTTCCTAAGCTAGCTTGGTTTTCGAAAAGTAAATCATGGAATTCCCAGAACTTACCTTGTTCATGAGCACATTCAGAAGCCATAGCAGCAGGTTTAGCTTGTTGATGGAAGCTTAATGGAAAGTCTCGGAAAACAATTTTCACTTTTCCAGATTTTACATATTTTTCTTCAACTTGCTTCATGGTTTGCCAGCCTTTTTCACAAAAAGGACATTCGAAATCACCGAATTCAATAATAGTTACTGGAGCGTCGGCATCTCCCAACACAGCATCATCATCTACAGAAACAGCAACTAAGTCTGCTTCAGGAATTTCTGAGCCAGTAGGACCATCTAAACCAATAGGTGCATCTGCCAAATCAAATCCTTGAGGAAAGAAAAATCTTCCATCTTTAGTAATGTAGGAATCCACTGCTTGTCCATCTACATCAAGAGTTACTTGATACAAGGCACCTACATCTTCAGAAGACTCTGCGGTAGCAGTGAAAGGTGGTTGGAGTAGGTTGTTATTAACATAGTCCAAAACGGTCTCTTCAGCGTCTATTTGGGTCAAAGAACCGGTAGCAACCACAGTGGCACCAGTGAAATTAAATCCGTTGGTATAAACTGCAACAACCAATAAAATCAATAAAACTCCGGAGATGGTTCTCCAAGTGGAACCTGGTTTAGAGGTTTCTTCACTTTCGCTAGAAGCCCAAGGATCCACCTTATTAGCCTCTACTTTATTGGTTTTTTCTTCTGGAGTCAAAGAAGGACTACAATCCGAAGTTGGACTGCAAGAAGTACTGCATTCAGCACCACATTCTGATGGGCTAGCAACAGCATCTACTTCCACTTTAGTTTCGCTTAGAGGCTTTTCTTCTGGTGCTTCTGTGTTATGGTTTCCATTCTCTAAAATATCGTTAACATCGTTCTCTTTTTCTTCTTGTACTGGTGGGACTTCTGATTCACCTACGGACTCCGCTTCTGGGAGTTCGCTTTCATTCATTTCTTCCACAATATCTTCTCTAGCCGGTTCTTGACTGGAGAAATCACTTGTTTCAGAAGTGAAATCATTTGGGGTCTCATTAGCCTCCAAATCATCTAATTGTTTTTGGTCCATTGATTATCACCCTCAATAATAGTTAAGTTCATTGTTGAGAAATTGTTTATAAAGATTTATGTAATAAAGTAGATAGGAAAAAGAGTTAGTCATTAAGTTGAGACGAAAAAATAAAAATAAAAAAAAGGGAAAAAAATCAGCGTTTCTTTTTGACTAGCTTCTTTTTGGTTTTTTTAGCTGCTTTTTTGGGTTTTTTCATTAGTTTTTTTACTTCTTTTTCCACGAGAGAAGTTATCTTCTTTCGAGATTTATCTGCTTCTAGATAAATGGCTCTAACTAATTTTTTCCCTTCAGCTTTGCTTAGTTTCTCTTTTTTAACTAAGTTTTTAACAGCTTTGTCTGCTCTTTCTTTAGCGAAAGCGGCAACGCCCACTCCGACTAATAAACAATCTCTCACTAATTTTTTCATTTGATCTTTTTTTGCCATACTTATACACCTCTTTTTATTTTAGTTATTATTAAACAACTTTGCCAAATTTTTCAGTTTAATAAAAACTGTTTTTTTAATTAACCACAATCCCAATACGGCTGCGATAACATAACCTGCCCAAGATAAATCTCGGTAATGTTCAGTTTGCATAACTAATGCTGAACCAACAATTAGGGCGGCAACAATTATTCCCATCGCTAGATTACCGGAAGAACGTTCCATTTCCATAGTGAGGTTACGAAATTCTTTTTCTTCTATATGTATCTCTAATTTGAATTTTTTTATTTTTTCTAAGATTTCTTTAGCATAGGTGGGGAAAACATCCACTAGTTCTTTGTACTCTGAAACTTTAGTTTGGGTTCTATCAATGATCTCTTTAGCGAAAAATTTGTAATCTAACATTTTTTCCAAAACTATCCTAGATTCCTTAGACACCTCAAAATCGGGATGGTAACGAAGAGCTAGCCCTTCCAGAATGGTGATGGTTTTTCCGTATAGTACAAAATCGGCAGGGATTTTAAGATGATGTTTATTGGCAGTAGCAAGGGTTTCTTTGATGAGGGGACCAATCTGTAAATCTTCCATGGGTGTGGCATGTAAGTGTTCAAAGATGTCCCGGATATCGTCACGGAAAGCTTTTTTATCTATGTCTGCAGAAGGATTCATTGCTAAAATTACTTCTACAGCTTTATCGGGATTATTGTTGAGGAATGTATTGAAGAGATCTAACGCATAGCGTTTCAGTTTTTTGTCAAAGTGTCCTAAGATACCAAAATCAATTAAACCAATCTGGCCGTTATTTAAAATTAAAAGATTTCCTGGGTGGGGGTCGGCGTGAAAGAAACCGTCAACAAAAACTTGTTTTAAGAATATTTCATATCCATTTTGGATTATTTTTTTAATGTTGTATTTTTTCTTTTTGATAGCTTCAATATCATGCAAAGGAATCCCTTCCAAAAATTCCATAGTCAAAACTCGATTAGTAGTCAGGTCAGAATAAATCAGAGGTATTTTTACTAACTTACTGCCTTTGAAATTCTCTCTAATTTTGTTGGCATAATAAGCTTCAATATTAAAATTCAATTCTTTTAAAGTCCATTTTTCAAATTCATGAACAATTCCTCGAAGGTCGTAGTCTTTTAATATTGGGACGTGTTGCTCAAGTAATTCTGCCAGTTTGTACATCAATTCGACATCGGCCTCTATCTGTTGTTGGATATTGGGACGCTGAACTTTCACCGCCACCGTTTTATTTTTAATCTTGGCTTTGTAAACCTGGGCAATAGAAGCGGAAGCAATGGGTTTTTTGGGAAAATGAGTAAATATTTTGTCAAGGGGTTTTTTGAATTCTTCTTCAATAATCTTTTTTGCTTGAGTATAAGAGAATTGAGGGACCTTATCTTGCATTTTTTCGAATTCTTCGATGAATTCTGGCGGAGCCAAGTCAGGACGCAGAGAAATCAATTGACCAAATTTGATGAAAGTAGGGCCAAGGCGCTCAAAGGCTTTTCTTAATCGAACGGGATGGTCAGTTTCTTTTTCTTTGGCAATCCGAGATTGAATCCGGTGATGAAATGGCAAATGGCGATGGAGTTGGATTTTAGAAATCAAAAAACCGAATTCTTCTTCAAAAAAAACCAACAGAATCTCTTTTAATCTACTGCGGTACCGTTTTTCCTTAATTAACTCGTATAACGACATGCTATCTTCTCCTTTTAATTAAATGTAGAAAGATGTGGGATTTTTTAAACTTGTTGTTTTTGAAGTACGCGTTTAAAGTACTTTTTCTGAATTAGCTTCAAGATTTCTACTTCGTGTCCAGCACCAATAACTGCCAGTATTTTTTCTTGAGGGTGTTTTTCAATAAGTTTAGCTAAGTTTTTGGCGATAACTTCGTTCCGTTCTTGGATGAGAACTTTGTAAATAGAAGGATACCTTTGCTTAAGTTGTTTAATGAGTACTTGAATCATCTTTTCTTCAGGGACTTTAGTAAAATCAAAGTTTTCTAAATGATATTTCTTAATTTCTCTTTTTTTGAAGACTAGGCCTTTGAAAAGATCGGCAATAAAACGACCTCTTTCTTTCCAAGTGAATTCTTTAGAAAATCTTTTTAGTGTTATTTCAATCGGTTGATCAACCAGAGCAATTTTGATTTTATTTTCCTTAGCTAATTTGATGGCAGTTAACATTTCTGCCCCCGGTTCAACTTTGACAATTTTACCTAGCTTTTTTTGAACATAAGCCCCAATTAAAGCGAAGAGATAACCTTTCATTCCTACTCGAGGAAGATCGGATAAACGAACTTTTCTTTTTTCTTTACTGGTTAAAGCATAAAACCGAGTTTTATCTAACTCTAAGGCCACTATTTGCGGTTTGAGGTTAGTGATGGCCTTAGTGACTTCATCAACACTTTGCTGGGCAATATGGGAAGTACCGAGTAAAGTTAATTTTTGAAAGGTTTTCATCTAAGAAATATTTAACTAAGTACTTTATAAATCATTCTTTAGAAATTACTTTTTGGGAATAAGTTCGTTATCTCCGGGTCGAGCTACTTCTCGTTTACATTCATAACAATCTGAATTATCATCTTTATCCTTGATTTCCCATCTTCGGTGCGGGTTCCGATCAAAGTCAATACGATATGGCTTATCTTCAATCACAGTTCGAATCGGGTAATTTTTCATTACTCCATCTTCTCCAATCAAAGACACTCTTCTTCCAATAACTTCTATTCTAAATTTTTTGTCCTTAAATTCTTCTTTGGGTTTGTAAAATTCAACAACCCGAGAGCTGCCTTCGTACTCCAAAGCAATCCAATTCAGGGAAGAGTCTTTGTGTTCTTTCTCTCCCGGAGGGATATCCTTCATACTATCAATAGATTTCCGGATATGTACAGTAAAAGGATTATGTCTTCCTCCTGGTCCAGTCTTATATTCTGGAATAAAATTTTCCCAACATTCTCCATTACAATCGAAGGGAACCATAGACATGGTACCTGCCTCTACTATGTAGAGTTTGTTTAATTCTTTCATTTCCGGTACTTCTCTTTTCTCCTGTTCTCTTTCTTTCTGAAAAATAAAATTAATCAATTTAGTATGTCCTAATAAATCTCTTCCGGTGGTCACGGGGAAAGTTCTTCCAACATAATCTGGTTGGCCATAACCCCCTTCACCTTCAAAATCGCGATCTGCCACAATAACTTCTAAAGAACTAGACCAGGCAGTTTTAAAGATCCTAACAGCGGGTTTAGATTCTGGAGTGCCGTCTTTATTTAATCTAAACACTTCAATATAATCTGGTTTTTTCTCTTTATCATTATCTAAATTGTAAGCAGTTATTTTTAAGCCAGCTGCCCTTTGTTTAAAAACCCATCTTTTTTCTCCATAATCCACTAAGGCTTGAGGGTTAGATACTTTTTCTAGAAACTCATACACCGTCATTACTTCTTCAACTTTAAATTTCTTGTCTTTTAAATCTCCTCTTTTCATCGCTTGAGTTACATAATCGGGAATAAATTCCATGGGTTTTCGATTAAGTGGAAAAATAGTGGCTAAAGAAAACTTTTCATCTGAATCTACTTTGAACTTATCTTCTGGAGCGGAACGATAACTACTATATCCATACCCTCCATAGTTAAAAGATTGCCCAATTAATTTTTCAAATTTTCGATGCAGTACTTTTTCCTTCAAAACATCTTGAAGATATTTGTAAATCTTTTCTTGTTTCTGAAGATGTTTTCCCCTTCCGGTATTCTCTAAATATTTTGCCCAATTTAGATTACCATCAAAGTCTAACGTCTTTTTAATATCGGCGTGCATCTCTCTTACAACTTGAAGAACTTCACTATCTTTGATACCATCATAATTAAATTGGTAAGTAACGGTGCCGTCATCTTTTTCAACTTTTTCGGTGAATACTCTTCTCAAGCCGACTGCAGCTCCCACTTCGGCTTGTTCTTTAGTAAAACCTTTCTGAACTAATCTCTGTTCTAAATCTCCTTCCCAGTTTTTACATCCAGATACTCCGACTACTATTCCGAGTGTTAAGGCAGTATTTCTTAAAAATCGTGTAAATTTACTCATTTTGTAATAACCCTTCTTCCATCTGAGGGTCGTATTCAATAATCCCCAGCCGATATAATCTTAATCCGAATTTAATGATCTCTTCGGAGTCTCCGTTTTCGGGCAAACCAAATTTTTTAGCGGCGTTGATTAATGCCTTCTTTCTTTCTGGTCGCATCTTTTTTAATTTGTTTTCCAGGCTTTCTTTTATTTTATCTAACTCTTCATCCCTAATTTTGTTGTCCCGATTACTTTTAACGTCCCAAATTACTTCTCGGGCAATTTTTTCAAAAATGCTTTCGTTAGCTTGTACAAAATCCCTAGTTTTTTCGGGACCCCCCAATAAAGTAGGTTCATAATTCATATACATAACTAATTTAAATGACGCATTATCGTCATTAAGGAAATCATTGAGTGTGGCAAAATAAAGCGGATTAGAATAAAACGCCGGAATATATTTTTCAAAAGCAGTTTTCTTAATGGCAGTGCTAATGATTCTTACCTTTTCCATATACTTCCTGACTTTTTGATGATCCTGACCTTTTTCTAACTCTTTCCCCATCATCAGTTCAAGTCCGGCAATGTCGGTATCTGCTAATTTACTATCAAAATTGAATAATATTTTAGCTACTTTTCTAATATCTTTCATATAACCATGAGAAATAAAATGCATCATGTCTTCGTGAACTAATTCTGGCAAGGTGGCCCATAATTCGGCATCAAATTTGTACATTAAAGGAGAATGTTGTAATTTTTGGTTGCGATGGGTCATTTCGTGCATCAGAGTTATTGGTGTGCCGGTAATGTAATCAAATATTCTGGCTCGTGGATTGATACCCATTATCCCGGTATCGGTGTAAGACACTCCTAAAGCTCGAAAATCACCAAAATAATATTGAGTAGGTATAAAATCTTGTATCTTGACATCGGGAGTGAATAAGACATCTCTTACTTTTAGTCCTTCATATCCCGGTACTTCCTTATCCAATAAGTCCCTTAAATTATCTTCTTCTTTAAGTGCACCGGATTCTTTCAGCATTTTTTCTTGAACTGCAATAATCTGATCCAACATTCCTTCATAATCTTTCATTACTAAGTTGGCTGCTCGAGTAAGATATTCTACTTGATCATTAACGACGCATCGAAATTCTTTAGCAGAATAAGTATCAACGCCTGCAGAGTGGAAGTGTCTAACCAGTCCATCTTTGTCTTTGACATAATTAGGAAATATTAAATTAATTTCCACGCCATGAATTTTTTTCTGGACTTCAATAGAACCATTAAGAAGAGGGAAAGTAGTGCCGTAACTATATTTGGTGTTTGTTGCTTTATAGGATCTTTGTTTTTCCAACATATTTTCCAAGGGGTCTTCGGGTCTTTTAAAATCCTTAAGATAATGAGGGGTACAATCACATTCTCTTCCGGACTTGATTTTATACTCTGCGGCTTGAACATCATTGTTAGGAGTTGGTGCTAAGGCTAAACCGGCACCTAGAACAAGACTAGCTAAACTGTTGGTTATTTTTTTAAAGGAGCTCATTTTTTTTATTATAGTTACTTATTGAAGATTATATAAAAGTAGCATATATAATTTTTATCAAAATGCAAACTATATGTCTGAATTCTTTTGATTACTTATTTCTTATTGGTTGTTTTTTTAACAACCGATTTCATAAGATATCTTTTATCTTTGTCTAAATCCGTAAAAGTGTCGACTTCTTCTTTTAGTTTAGAAGAACAAGAGCGACCAAACGCCATCGCTTCAACTTTACAACCAAAGGCTCTTCTAAGATGCTGCACTAAAGGAATATAATCTCCGTCTCCAGAAACCAAAACGATAACATCTAATTTGGCGGCTAGTTCTATAGCGTCCATAGCTAAGCCAACATCCCAGTCTGCTTTTTTGGAGCCGCCATAAAAAATTTGTAAATCTTTGGCTTTGATTTCGTACCCAATTCTTTCTAAAGCTTCGAAAAAAGTTTTTTCTTTGAATTCTTCGGTTTTAACTACATAAGCAATGGCTCTGATGGGAGTTCTATTTTGAATGGCATCTTTTAAGACATTGCCAAAATTTACTTTTTGGTGATATAGATTACGAGCAGAATAGTATAGATTTTGTACGTCAACTAGCACACCGATTCTTTGAGATTGGTATAATTGATTTTTCATAAGGCACCTCGTTTTTATTTAGGATTCTGTTGAACGTTATATAGTTTCTGTTTTGTTGTAAGTAATATGTCAACTTGCACGGCACGGTTACGGCGCCTTATTTATCAGTTAATTCATGGGCACCGTGTGCCTCATTTGGCAAAGCAGACATATCACTTACGTTTTACTTTATTGTTCTATGGCTAATAAAATTTAAATAAGGAAGATGTTTTTGGGAGGGAATGCGATTAAATATCTTGATTGGAGGAAAGGCAGGACAAGGCATCAATAAGGTTTCTGAGATTGTCTCTCAAGTGTTGATTAGACAAGGCTATTTCACTTTCAACTACAGAGATTATCCTTCTTTAGTTCGAGGAGGGCACAATTTCAATATTCTGGCCCTTTCTGAAGAGAGGGTAGGTAGTTTTGAAAGTAAACTCGATGGAATGGTGGCTTTGGATGAGAAGACCATTGAACTTCATGAAAAGGACTTGAAGAAAGAAGGATTTGTGATTCGTTTTGATCAATTTGAAGGAATGGGGAGAAATCTGAATATCGCTTTGGCTGGAGCATTAATCAAAATTCTGGGAATTGATAAACAAGTGTTAATTGACGAGATAAAAAAACAATTTGATAATGATGAAACAATTGCTGCTGCCGAGAAAGGTTTTGAAAGTGCAGAAAGCAAATTTGATTTAAAAAAATTAGACAATAATGTAGTCATGATGACTGGAAGTCAAGCAGTAGCTCAAGGAGCAATAAATTCAGATATTGATTTGTATTTGGCTTATCCTATGACGCCAGCCACTGGCGTGATGCATGAATTAGCTAGTAAGCAATTAGATAATAATTTAATGGTTTTCCAGCCAGAAAATGAAATTACGGTGGTGAATGCAGCCTTAGGAGCTAGTTTTGCCGGAGCTAAAGCAATGGTAGGAACTAGTGGTGGCGGTTATGATCTAATGACGGAAGGATTAAGTTTGCAAGGCATTTCAGAAATTCCGTTAGTAGTTTATTTGGCTACCCGACCGGGACCGGGAACTGGAATCCCAACATATTCCAGTCAAACAGAATTAGATGTGGCCTTGTATGGTGGACACGGAGAATTTCCTCGAGTAGTTATTGCACCCGGAGATCCCATTGAGTGCATAGAGAAAACCAATGAAGCATTTCATTTAGCAGAGAAGTTTGGCTGTTTATCTATCGTGTTAAGCGACAAACATTTAGCAGAATCAGAATTCAGTTCGGATAGAAAGCCGAATAAAAATTTAGTGGTAAAGGTGAAACGGAAAGTTCCTGGGGAAGCTATTGTAAAAACCAGCAGTTATGAACATGATGAGTTGGGCAATACTACCGAAAGTGGAGAAATTGCGGTGGTGAATGCAGAAGGAAGATTAGCTAAATATGATAAAATAAAAGAGGAGTGTAAGAAGTTTGAAATGTTCAAGATTTATGGTGATAAAGACAGTAAAAATTTGGTGATTAGTTGGGGAAGCAATAAAACAGTAATTTTAGATGCTATTGCTGGAGAGGACGTAAAATTCTTACATATTTTATATTTAAAACCGTTGTCTGACGAAGTACAGAAAGAAATGGAGAAAGCAGATAACATTATTTTAGTAGAACAGAATGTGACTGGCCAATTGGGCAGATTACTGAGGGAGAAAACCGGAATTAAAATTGAGAAAAAGATTTTGAAATTTGACGGTAGACCCTTCACTTCAGATAAATTGCGAGAGGAATTGTTAAAACTAAAATGAGTGACGTGAAAAATAAATTAGCAACCAAGAATGAAAACACTTGGTGTCCAGGTTGTACTAACTTTCTTATTCTAGAAAGCGCTAAAAGAGCCATTGCTAAGCTGATTGAAGAAGGAAGTAAGCAAGAAGATTTTGCTATGGCTACTGGAATTGGATGTCATGCTAAGATGTTTGATTATCTTAACATTAGTGGAATTTATGGTCTGCATGGAAGAGTAATTCCTACTTGTTTGGGAATGAAATTGGGGAATCCTAATTTAAAGGTGTTAGGTTTTGCTGGAGATGGAGATACTTACGCCGAAGGAATGGCACATTTCATTCATGTGGCAAGGTATAATCCCGATATGACTTTAATTGTTCACGATAATCAAAATTTTTCCTTAACTACTGGGCAAGCGACACCGACTTCTCAAGTAGGGTATAAAAATAAAGCGAAACCATTGGGAGAATTTAATACTCCGTTTAATCCAATCAAATTAGCTTTGGCTTCTGGGACTAGTTTTATTGCTAGATGCGATTCTAAAGATATGATGCATATGGCCGAAATTTTAGAGAAAGCAATGAAGCATAAAGGGTTTTCTTTTGTGGAAATCATCCAAGATTGTGCGATCTTCAACAAGGGGAATAAAGGCAAAGATGAATTAATGTATAAAATTTCTGATAATAGTGATTCTGATGTGGCAAGGAAGCTAGCTGAAGAATGGAATTATAATAACGAAGGAGGGAAGATTCCTCTGGGAGTACTTTATCAAGAAGAGAAACCCACTTTGGAAGATAAGTGGCCGCAACTAACTGAGTTGAAAGAGAAAAAAGTTAGTTGGAAGAATAAATAAACTAATTTCTGATACTCAGAAAAGTTCATACTATGACCTTCGGGTCGTAGATAAAAACTTTTCTGGTCGCCATCCTCCCAAAAGGATATCCCGTCCTTTAGGACAGGGAGGATGTCATAAGAGGGGTAAGATTTTTATAGAGAAATGATTTAATTAATGCAGGAGATGGAATTTAGAATAAAAAAGAGGGAGAACGAGAATATTCATGGTTATCCAACAGATAATGTTAAAATAGCCCATAATTTTGCTGATAAGATAAAAAGTGAATTGGGAGATTTCTTGAGGGGGGCAATTCTATTTGGTAGTGCGGTACGAAGAGAAGAAACTGAAAAGAGCGATATTGATGTTTTAGTAGTTACCGACGATTTAAGTTTCCAATTAACGGATGCGTTAGTAGAAGCATATAGGGTAATAATTGAAAACGTGATTGCTCAAGTGAGTCGTAAATTGCACGTCACTTCTATGACGTTGAGTTCTTTTTGGGAATATGCTAAAGCCGGAGATCCAGTAGTAGTAAATGTCTTGCGGGACGGAGTAGCGTTGTATGATTCTGGCTTTTTTGATCCCTTACAAATGTTGTTAAAGCAAGGTCGAATCAGACCTTCTGAAGAAAGTGTCTGGAGGTATTTTGGCAGAGCTCCTCGAACACTAACTAATAGTCGCTGGCATTTATTGCAGGCAACGTTGGATTTATATTGGGCAGTGATTGATTCATCTCATGCGGCTTTGATGCGAAAGAATGAAATTCCTCCCACTCCAGAACATGTAGCTCAGATGTTGAACAAAGTTTTTGTGAAGAAAAAGTTGTTAGAACACAAATACGTGGAAACGATGAATAAATTTTATCGTTTGAGCAAAATGATTACTCATCGAGAGATTAAAGAGATCCATGGCGAAGAATATGAGCGCTATATGAAGGAAGCATCTGATTTTGTGCAAAGAATGAAGATTTTGATTGAAAAGGGCAAATTCTGATTAGTTTTGTGTTTTTGGTGGATTTTAGTTATTTTTACGCTTAAGAATATACATTAGTGATTAATATTAGAAGATTTGTTATCATATTTATTGACATAGTTATTAAAGTAAAGTTTATATAGTATAATTGTTTGATAATGGGGTAATGTCAAAGGTAACTAGAGTAATCAAAGAAATTAAACAGATTCTAAAAGAGGATACTAGGGGATTGACTATCCAAGAGTTAGCTGATAAGACTAAAGTTTCTCGAATTACTGCTTCTATGGCTTTAATGAAACTAGATGGAGCGGGGTTAGTTGATATTCGGGTGATTGGTAATTGTAAATTACATTACTTGCGAAATAAAGAAAAATGAAACGGAATAAAAAAAGGAGTGCTAGTAGGGGTTTAGGTAGAGATGAGAAGCTAGCACTGCACGGCATTAAATCGATAGCGATAGTGAGTTTAATGCTAATGATATTCTTTGCCTTATTCAGTTTAATGGATGGAGGCCTGACTGGTTTTGCTATTTTAGAACCAGAAGTGGGAGAGTTGAGTTTGAATGAAACGATTGAAGAAGTAACTATTCCAATGATTGTAGTTCCAGAAATTATTGAAGATCCAATAGATGAAGAAGTGATTGAAGTGCCAGTGGAAGAACCGATTGTAGAAGAGATTGTTGAACCAATCATTGAAGAACCTGTGGTTGAGGAAGTGATTGTTGAAGAGACAGTAGTTCCACCACCCCTACAACCAGCTGCCGATCTATCCGTACAAGTAACCAATGTTAGTGAATGCGGTACTACTCTTAATTCGCCCGGATATTACACCATGAATGTTTCGGTTAGTGATTATGCTGGAGGAGATTGTATAATTATTGACTCAAGTGATGTCACCTTTGACTGTCAAGGCAATACTTTGGATGGGGATGAAGCAAATTCGGGAATCGAATCTTCTGGAGGTAGTGGATCGGAGTATACTAACGTTACCATTAGAAATTGTACCCTTACGGACTGGGAATATGGAATCGAGTTGACATATTTTGATGATTC
Organism: Candidatus Woesearchaeota archaeon; assembly: GCA_018221085.1. GTDB lineage: Archaea > Nanobdellota > Nanobdellia > Woesearchaeales > GW2011-AR9 > JAAOXZ01. The sequence continues at coordinate 1,995 of JAAOXZ010000029.1, read as the reverse complement.
TTTGATTGAATATGTTGATGTTAATAGTTCGGCTACGACGGGATTCCGAATGGCATATGTAGACAACACTCGATTTTATAATTTTACCCTAGAAAATGCCACGGGAGTAAATGATTATGGGATATTTATGGGCAGTTGTGATTTTAACAACTTTACAGAGGGTGCACTAAATGATAATTACAGACATGCCTATGTCTATTCTGGAGCGGATGATAATATATTTACCCGATTAAATTTTACTAATGCTTTGGACGTTGGAATATGGATTACCGGTTCCGATCGAAACTTTGTTTATGACAATTACTTCAGCAACAACGTGGTCCACGCTAAGCACGATACTGGAACCGCGAAGAAAAATGATTGGAACAGTACTGGAACTGGAACCAATATTATCGGTGGAGCCATTATTGCCGGTAATTACTGGTCGGATTTTACTGGTCCCGATAGCGATAGTGATGATATTTTTGACATAGGACACGTTATAGCAGAGAGCGCTATTGATTATTTTCCCTTAAGTGACGGAAATAATATTAGTGCTAATTTATCCTCTTGCTCTTATATAAATGAATCCGGAGAGTATTATTTAGGTGGAAATAATATTGTTGATTTTGGTGATATCTGTATGCAGATTAGAGGGAGTAATGTGTCTTTAGACTGTCAAGGATATACTATTGACGGAACCGCCACAGCTAGTACATATGGTATTAATGCCCTAGGAACAGCAAGTTCTGACTTGACTAATCTAACAATTAAAAACTGTACCGTAGAAGACTTTGATAGAGGAATCAATTTGGATTATGTTTCTGATTCTCTTTTTGAAAACTTTACCATGATTGGGCAGGGGAACGCAGGAGTGAAGGTGTTGAGAGTGGACAATAGTCAATTTAATAATTTTTCTTGTAGTGGTGCTACTGGAAGTAGTGATAATGGAATCGACCTATCTACTTCTGAGTATAATAATTTTACTAACGGGACTTTAGTTAATAATTGGTACGGCCTAAATATGGGTTCTAATGCCAAATATAACATAATTACTAAATTAAATATTTCGGATAATTCTAATATGGGGATGTTGGTACAGACTGGTTCCACTGGCAACCTTATTTATGATAACTATTTTTCTAATCACTCCCAATATCAAGTGTATATGACTGCTGATCCCCTAGCTAATCAGTGGAACGGTACTGGAACGGGACCCAATATCATTGGGGGGGCTGTTATTGCCGGTAATTACTATTCTGATTTTAGCGGTCCGGACGATAATGGAGATGGTATTTTTGATATCGGGCGTTCTTTTTCACGACAAGGCATTGATTATTTTCCCTTGAGTGACGGAAATAATGTACGTGCTAATATTTCTGCTTGTTCTTATTTAAACAATTCTAGAGAGTATGTTTATAACGGAACTATTTCTGGAGTGTGGAATACTTGTATGCAAATCGGGGGAAGTGATGTGTCTTTAGATTGTCAAGGCAATACTATTGATGGACAAAGTGTTGGAAAGGGTCTTAATATATACGGAGCAAGCGGGGCAGAACTCACCAACGTCACGGTAGCCAATTGTGATCTTAATGATTTTTATGATACTATGTATATGGAGTATGTCGATGATTCTCTTTTTGAAAATATTACTATCGCTTCTGGAAATCAGTATGGATTGGAAATAATTACTTCTACCGGCAATAGGTTCAACAACATCACCGTAACTACTTCTGGTGCTGCTGGAGTACGGCTAAATACCAATTCTAATCATAATAATTTTAGTAATATATCCTCGTTTGGTAATACTGGAGATGGAATGTCCATATTGACTTTTTCTTCCAATAACACCATTAGAGAAAGTAAATTTTTTGATGGTAGTGATGATGGAGTGAGTCTATCTCAGGGAGAAGATAACTCATTTTTTGATGTTAACATTAGTGGAAACACAGATAATGGCTTAGAATTGGCGTCTAATAGTCATAGAAACATTTTCAACAGAATGACCATAGAAGG
>JAAOXZ010000028.1 GCA_018221085.1 Candidatus Woesearchaeota archaeon | reverse complement strand
GAGCTTTATTCTCCCGATAAGGATTTAAAAAAAAGAAATTATAATATTGAACATATACTTCCCCAAAAAGAAAAGGAAGATTATGGCAAAGAAGAAGACAAGGAAGTATTTGATAAAATAGGCAATTTGTTAATAATCCCAAGACATTCAAATTCGGGATTTGGAGCAAAATCACCAATTGAAAAATTTGATATAATGAAATCTGATGCAAAACATTTTGGAAATCTCAGATATCTTAATATATTTTTGAATGAATACAAAGATGAATTTAAAACTTGGAATTTTGAGACTATTAATAAAAGATCCGAAGAAATTGCCAATAATGCTTATAATTCTATTTGGAATTTTTAGTTATTTTATTTGTTTAAATTTAGAACTCCTCCGCTTAGTTTTCGTTATTCTCAACATAACATTTAAATATCTTTGCCATTTAGTAAGATTGGATGGTGGAGGACAAAAGGGAAAAATTTCTGAAAGTTTATGCAAATGTTCCGGATAGTTTAAGGGAAGATATTATTGTAGTAGTTGATGATAAGACCTATACTTGGAACGCAGTTTATTTTGAAATAAAAAACAACACTACTTTGAGCAGAAAGATTTTAAAAGTATTGGTGAATAATCAGACAATATGACTGAAAATATCAAAAAGAGTCTGAAAGAATTAGTAATTGCCCGGATAGAGGCAAGAATGCCATCCCATATCAAACTATCGATGGGGGGAGTAGGTAGTATGTCTAAAGAAGAAATGATTAAACACGTCAAAGAAGGGGACGAACAAGGAGAACAGATAGTAAAAATGCATTTGAATTTTATCAAAGCAATCACCAGTGGAGAATTTATTAGAGAATTGAACAGTGTATAAAATGCAAAAAGGTTTATTAATAACTTGTCCCAAGCATGATGATGCTACCGCATACTTAACTCATTTTTCTAAGGAGATTATTGATGAAGCCACAAAAAAATCGTTGAAAAACAAACAAGTTGGTGATGATGAACTTAATGAAATGGCCTTCTCAGAAATATTAAAAAAACTACAATATAGATTGGTAGTTCTCAATGGCCATGGATCTCCCAATGTTATTTTTGGACATAAAAATAACCCTCTTATTCGGAAGGGTAAAAATGATTATTTATTAAAAGAAAGAATAGTTTATGCTAGATCTTGTGATGCCGGTTTAAACTTGGGACCCACTTGCATGAAGAATACCAAAAACGGTTGTTTTATTGGTTACGCTCTTCCATTTATGTTTTATATCAGTGCTGAGTGGACTACCAACCCATATAAGGACAAGGTTGCGAAATTGTTTTTAAGTCCATCAAATATGGTGCCAATCTCAATTATAAAAGGACATTCTACATCTAAGGCCCATCATAGTTCTAAGAAACAAATGTTGAGAATAATGAGTAAATTGATGAAAGGTGAACGATTGCAAGAAACGCCTCTTTATTTAGAGGCTTTATGGAATAATTATCAAGGCCAAGTGATTCACGGAAATGAAAACACTAGATTGTAATCAACAATTAAATAATGTATGTTAAAATTAAAACCACCGCACCTAAAGAAACAATACTAAAATGACACTCCTATCGAAATCTAAATATTTAATCGGACTGCAATGCTTACGGTATTTCTGGGTGTCTTTACATGAGAAGGATAGGATTCCAGAAGTGGATATGGCTACTCAGCACAAGTTTGATCAGGGACATCTAGTTGGTCAATTAGCTAAACAACTATTCCCAGAGGGTATTGATATTCCTGAAGCCGATTTTAAACAGAATCTAGAAAAGACGAAAGAATTTATTAAATTAAAAAAACCTCTTTTTGAACCAGCGTTTATGGTGGGCAACTTATACTCTAGAGCAGACATCTTAGTTCCCATCAAAGATGAATGGGACATTCTTGAAGTCAAGAGTGGCACTAAAGTTAAAGATATCAACATCCATGATGTTTCTTTCCAGAAACACGTTTACGAATTAGCGGGGTTAAAGATTAGAAAATGTTTCTTACTCCATATCAACAATGAATTTGTAAAAAAAGGCGAAATTAATCCTAAAGATATTCTCACCAAAGAAGATATTACTAAAGAAGTAGAAGCAGTTACTGGTATTAAAGATAGGATAACCACCATGCTTAGTGCAATGGAGGATGAGATTTGTCCAGATATAAAAATAAGTAAAGATTGTAAGGATCCATATGATTGTCCATTAGAAGATGAATGTTGGGGTTTCTTACCTTCAGCATCAGTATTTGATTTATGTCGTGGTGGAAAGAAATGTTTTCAATTATATGAAGATGGAATCATTCGTATTAGTGATATCCCTCATGAATACAAATTAACAGATAAACAAGGAATTCAACATCAATGTGAAAAGACGGGAAAGGTTTATGTGCATAAAGAAGGAATTAAACATTTTTTGAGTCCATTGAAAGGAACTCTTTATTATTTGGATTTTGAAACTTTTAGAACAGCTATTCCTATCTTAGATGGTACTAAACCTTATCAACAGATTCCCTTCCAATGGTCTTTACATGTGGATAATGGCAAATCAGTGAAACATTATGAATTCTTATATGATTCTCAGGAAGATCCTCGCGAGGAGTTTTTGAAATCTTTAAAGAAAGTTTTGGGTTCATCTGGTGCTATTATCACTTACAATCAATCTTTTGAAATAGCTCGGTTAAAAGAAATGGCTTCCGAATATCCAGAGTATAAGGACTGGGTTGAGTCAGTAGTTGGTAGAGTAGTTGATTTGTGGCTTCCTTTCAGAAACTTTCATTATTACAATCCGGTGCAAAAAGGTTCGTCTGGCTTGAAGAAGGTATTGCCGGCTATAACTGGTAAGGATTATTCTAAATTAGATATTGCTGATGGTGATACTGCCTGTTTGTCTTATTTGAACATGATCTATGGAGATAACAAAGGAGATAAGAAAGTTAGAAAAGATCTCTTGAAATATTGCAAGTTAGACACAGAAGCGATGGTTTGGATTGTTGAAGAATTGAAGAAGTTGGTTAAGTAACCAACTAGACAACTAGACAAGTCCGGGTAAACTATATTAATGGGTTGTTTTTCTAAGATAAAAAATTAAGGGGGTTTGAAATGAATAAAGAATTGGTGGTTTCAAGAAACTTGATTAAGGATAAGATTCATAATATCAGAGAGGTTCAAGTAATGCTGGATAAGGATTTAGCAGATCTTTATGAAGTTGAAACAAGAGTTTTAAATCAAGCGGTCAAACGAAATATTGAGCGATTCCCTAAAGAATTTATGTTTCAGTTGACTTCTTTAGAATATAATTCTTTAAGGTCGCAATTTGCGACCTTAGGTAACAAAAACTTGAGATCACAATTTGTGACCTCAAGTGGCGATTCTTTAAGGTTCCAAACTGACACCTTAGAAATTGAACAAGTTTTAAGGTCACAAAATGTGACCTTAAACACGAAAAGAGGAAAGCATAGAAAATATTTACCTTATGTCTTCACCGAACAAGGCGTTGCTATGCTTTCGGGAGTTTTAAAAAGTGAAACTGCGGTTAAAGTTAGGTATGTCAACAATTGTGACGGATTTTTAGGGTCTTAGAAATAGAAAGGATTATATAGGGTTCTGTTCATTTTCTCGAGAATGTTAGAGGTAAAAGTAGACATAAGCGAAAATGCAAGATTTATGGACAAATTAAGCATTATTGGTGTTGCAACAGAAGATGGAACTTACAAAAAAAATCGGGCCTTACATCCAAAAGTTAAGAAAAGAATTACAAATTATTCTAATTTTATTGAAAAAATACACGCGATATTGATATATAAATTGATTAAAAATGATTTGGAAAAATATAGTTCCCTACAAATTTGTTGCGATGTTGCTAAAAACAAATTAAGAAACAATTTACGTAAGTTGTTTTCTAATAACGTGGAGTGGCATCGATTAGATCAGGAGAAAAAGATAAAAATTTCGGCAGTAGGTAATTCATTTGTTGATAAATATGTTAGAGATGTTAGAAAAGGCATTATTAGACGAGGTAAAAAATTATCACTAAAGATTATGAATGAAGAGTTAAGAAAATTTTAAAAATAAGGAATAAGAGCCGCCACAAAATCTGTAAACAGATAGTGGGATTGTCACCGATTATGCCCAGTTCAGTAAACCTAAAAGGTTTTCTTTATGGGGTTCTCCAGTCAACTCCTATTATGATTAATTAAAGAAACATCCATATATTTAAGCTTTTCTTTTTTAAATGATATATTTGGAATCTCAATCTCCTTCGAATTTGATTAGAGAAAACACATTGTAGTCTTTTAATACTTCTCTGCCATTAAGGTCGGGTAATTCTATGACAACAGAACATTCGCATACTTGGCCGCCTAATTTTTCAACTAATTGTGCTGCTGCCTTCATGGTGCCCGCAGTAGCAATTAAATCATCGACGAGTAAAACTTTATCGCCTGGGTTGATGGTGTGTTTTTGGATTTCGACTTTGTCAGTGCCGTATTCTAAGGTGTATTCTTGGGAAATGGTTTCTCCAGGTAACTTGCCCGGTTTTCTAATTAAAACAAATTTCTTTTTTAGTTGGTGGGCTAGTAAACTGCCGGTGATGAAACCTCTAGATTCGATGCCAGCAATAACGTCGATGTCCATATTAGCATATCTGCTAACTAATTCTTCAGTCAATAAATTAAGACCTTCAGCATCGTTCAACAAAGAATTGATATCTCGGAACATGATGCCTTCTTTGGGCCAGTGAGAGTAAGTTTTGATTTTGGATTTGATGGTTGCAATACGATCATGAGAAGGGGATTTGATTTTTGGAATAACATTAACTAATAATGAAGTTACCTTCTCTACGTTCTCACCGAAGACTTTTAGGATATCGTCCCAAGTAACTGGAGCTTCATCGTCTTTCCAGCAATCGTAATCAGTAGACATGGCAATAGCAGCGTAAGGAAGACCAATTTCATTAGCTAGGATAGCTTCCGGAGCGACAGACATGTTAATGACATCAGCTCCCCAAGCTCGAAACATGCGCGATTCTGCTTTAGTACTAAACCGCGGACCTTCGATAGTAACTACCGTACCGGCAGGATGATGTACCAAACCCAATTCTTGAGAAGTAGCAATTAATACTTCCCGTAATGAAGAATCAAAAGGTTCAGCCATAGGAGTATGTTCTGGTTTATGTGGCATAAAACTTTCTTTAAAACTAACGGCTCGATGTCTAGTGAAATCAATAAATTGATCAATGATGACAAAATCTCCACGTCCAATCCCCGATTTCAAAGAACCGACAGCAGTAGTAGCTAAGATGTGAGTACAACCTACTTCTTTCAAAGCATGAATGTTAGCCCGAAAATTAACTTGGGTCGGAGGAATAGTATGTTCGCGACCATGCCGAGCTAAAATAACCACATCGACACCATTAATTTTACCGACTCGTAAAGCAGAAGAAGGTTTGCCGTATGGAGTGGCCACTTCTAAATCAGATGCATCTTGAAGTAAATCCGGATTATCTAAACCAGAACCGCCAATAATTCCTATCTTTACCATTAAACCTCGGGATAACTAGGCATATAAAAGATTTGTTGT
>JAAOXZ010000002.1 GCA_018221085.1 Candidatus Woesearchaeota archaeon | reverse complement strand
TAATCTTTAGCGGCAATTTTTTCGTTTTCTGCCTTAACTACTTTATTCATTGTATCTTGAACGTCTTTAGGAGGATCAATTTCTTTTAATTCCGTTCTAACTACTTCAATACCCCAATTTTGTGTTTCTTTCTTGAGGGTTTCCATTAATTCACCATTAATCTTATCCCGTTCACTATTAGCTGATTTTAAAGTTAAGGTTCCAATAATATTTCTTAAAGTAGTTCTAGCTAAGTTAACTATCTGGTATTTGTATTCGTTAACATTATATTGAGAAAATTTAACATCTTCTTCAGTCGGTTTAACTCGGAAATAGACTTGAGCATCTACTCTAGCATTTAAGTTATCATTAGTAATGATTTCTTGTGGTTTAGCATCAATCATCTGTTCAGTAACGTTGATTTTATACATTCTATCTATGATTGGAATAATCCAGTGAAAACCAGGTGTGCAGAATTTAGTATATTTTCCTAATCGTTCTTTTACTCCTCTCTGAGTTGGTCTAATAATTCTAACACCAGCAAAGAATATTCCTACTGCTGCTACGGTTGTAAACTGCAGCCATTCTGGCATACTCATGAAAAAATAAACTACTCCCATATTTACCTTATTTTAGAAGGTGGTTTATATAGATTGCGGTTTTGCCCCACCCAAACATCTTACTTTCACTACTTTTAAAAACCAATTAAGAACAAAACCTGCATGAATATTTGTTATGTGAATCCGACTAATAATATACGTAGGCCTATTGCAGAATTGGCTAAGTTGTTGGCGAATAAAGGACATCAAATAACTATCATGTATCCGGAAAGTAAACAGTGTCCGACTAAAAACTGGATTGCTAATGATATTACAAAAAATCCCAATATCAAAACAGTTCCCATCAAATCTTATTACATCTCCCCTTTAAGATACTCCATACCTAACATCTTCCACCTTCTAAAACAAATCAAAAAAATCTACCGAACCAACCATAAAATTCACATCTGGGAATATTACTACCCTCTTTCCGTCATCCCTCTCCTCTACGCCGCTCTAAACAGAAATAGAAAAAATAAAACCATCTTAACCACCGATGGATTCGTGGGCTATTCTTACAAACCCAAATACCTAACATTACCATTCAAAATCTACACCCAATTAATAGCCCGATTCCTTTTCAAAATACCTAAAACTCTAACCACTTACGGCAAACCTCTCCTACCTCACGCCAAAAAGGCCGGCGTACCAAAAAACAAATTAAAAATCCTTTCCACCGGCATCCACTTAAACCAATTCAAAAAAACTAAACACCAACTGAAAAAAGAATTTAATATCACCAATGAAAAAGTAATCCTTTTTGCCGGCATGTTAACCGAAAGAAAAGGCGTCAAAAAGGTAATCCAAATCAGCCACCAACTCCTAAGAGAAAACCATAACATCAAAACCCTTATCGTCGGAGACGCTCACGGTAAAAACGAATATCAAAAACTTACCAAACATAAAAACATCATTTTCACCGGCGGCAGAAAAGACATCTCCCAACTAATGCAGTTAGCCGATATTCTTATCCTACCCTCCGAAGGCGAAGGCCTTCCTGGTGTCGTCATGGAAGCTATGGCCTCTAAATTACCAGTTATTGCCTCCTACGAAGGCTGCACTCCTGACTTAATAGAAAACGGCAAAGAAGGTTTCTTAGTCAAAAGAGATTACCTCTCCGCCACCAGAACCCTCCTAAATAACAAAAAACTCAGAAAACAATTCAGCCACCGAGCCCATCAAAAAATCAAACAATTCGACTGGAACTTAGTAGCTAAAAAATATGAAAACCTTTACCATGAAATTAACTAAAAACCTTACCATCTCCCAAATAAAAAATAGAAGATTCCTCAAGAAAGAAGCCCGTAAAATGAGGGGCATTATCTTAGATTTAGGTTGTGGTGATGGAGAATACTCCGAAATCCTAGCTCAAAACCCCCACAACCACATCATAGCTCTAGATGCTAACAAAAATCTATGTCAAAGAATACCTCATAAAAACAACCTCAAAGTCGTCCATTCCGACGCTCACAACTTACCTTTCAAAAACAATTCTTTTGATGCCGTTTTCTGCAACACCGTTTTAGAACACGTTAAAGAACCAAATCAAATCATCAAAGAGATCAAAAGAGTTCTCAAACCACAAGGTAAACTACTTATCTCCATTCCTTTCCTCCAAGAAATCCATTCCGACCCCGATGATTATCAAAGATACACCCCCGAAGGACTCAGAAACCTACTAAACAAACATAAAATTCAAACCATTAGACAACATTGTGATTATGGAGCTTTAAATACCATAGAATATCTCCTACTAGGCAGCATCGTTTGGAGATTGAGACTGCCTTTCAAAAAGAACTTCCCCGAAGGATATCTTTACGTTCTCTACCTTGCCCTATTATTATCCGTAACCAAAATCAGCCATATTCTTTTCTATCCATTACAAAAAAGAGATCAACATTTCTTAACTCAGGTGACTTGCATTGGCATTAAAAAATGAATTGATTTTTACCGCACTCTCGGAACCAGTTAACATTAAAAGTAACATCTATGGAGACATCCTAAAACACCTCTCCAAAAGATTCAATAAAATCCACGTCATTTGTCTAGGTAAAGAAAACATCAAAAAAGAAGGCAACATCATCTACCAATCAGGAAAATTACGCCACTGGTTTAAATTCTTTAACAACATAAACAAAACCAAAATCTCCCATATCTTCATCACCGATTTTTTCGTTGGCGGACTAATCTCCACCTTCCAATCAAAAAAACATAAGATCCCCTTAATTTACCGTTGTGGTGGTCCTTGGAAATACCCACTTAACTCACCGATTAGAATCATCAAAGCCCTCACTCTCAAAATAACCAAACCCATTGTCATCAAAGCCTGTCAAAAGATTGTTTACAATTCTAAATCCATCATACAAAATTACCTCCATAACTACGAAGTCATCCACAATGGCGTCGATACCACATTATTCAAACCAATAAAACAAAAGAAACTAACCCAGAAACTCAATCTCCTCTACATCGGCAGAATTCTCCACGAAAAAGGAACTAATTACCTTCTAAAGGCCATTCAAAATGAAAACATCCATTTAAGCATTGTCGGTGATGGGAATCAAACCAAAGAATACCAAAAGCAATACCCGAAAGTAAAATTCTATGGCAGAGTAAAAAAAGAAGCCTTGCCCAAAATCATCAATCAACATGATATCTTAATCCTTCCCAGCCTAGTAGAATCCTTTCCCAATGTTCTTCTAGAAGCCATGGCCTGTAAACTGCCAGTCATCGCCACCAATATCTTTGGTATTCCAGAAATGATAACCAACCAACACAACGGTCTTTTAATCCCCCCCAAAAACACCCCCGCCATCAAACACGCTATCCATTACTTCATAAAGAACCCAAAAG
>JAAOXZ010000027.1 GCA_018221085.1 Candidatus Woesearchaeota archaeon | reverse complement strand
GTCGATGATATTATCTCTACTGGCCACACTATTGCTGAAGCTGCCAAACAAGCTAAAAGGATGGGTGCCAAATCTGTTTCCGCTATTTGCGTTCATGGTCTTTTCGTCGAGAACGCCATTAAAAAACTCAAACAAGTCGGAGTTAAGAAAATTATTTCTACCAACACCATTAAACACCCCACCAACAAAATAGATGTTTCATCTCTGTTATTAGAAGAATTGAAGTAACGCCCATTTTTTTAGAAACCAACGGAGAACAGAGTTCTCCTGGGCTTTAGTTTTTCTGAGAAATAAACCAAAACATTTAAAAATCAGTAAGATTTTCTTACTAGAATGAAACATAAAATATTTGATGAAATTCCAGAATTGGTAAGATTGAGTTCTAAGGGACAACTAGTTATTCCTCAAGACATTAGAAAAGCCAGACATATAGGTGAAGGGAGTGTCTTCGCTGTCTCCAGCCCCAAAGAAGACATTTTGATTTTAAAGAAAATAACTAACCCCTTGTTACAGGAAGATTTAGAGATATTAAAAGATGTAGAAGAAGCTTGGGAAGAACTTAAACAAGGGAAGTACAAGGAATCCAGCAAGAAAGAGTTCTTAAATGACTTAGAATCATGGTAATTGAGAGCATCAAAAGAACAAATAAATTTGAGAGAGACATCAAATCGATTAAAGACAAAAGAATTAAAGAAAAGATAAAAAAACAAATAAAGAAAATTATTGAAAATCCAGAAACTGGAAAGCATTTAAGATATGATTTACATGGCGAGTATTCTGTTTATGTTAAACCCTTCAGATTAATCTATGCTGTAAAAGATAACACTTTAATTCTCTTGCGTTTCCGGCATAGAAAAGAAGTTTATAAGTAAATTAGTTTATAAGTAAATTTCTACAACACGAAATACAATATCACTGGTAATATTAAACAGCCCATCAGATGATTCTTTCCCACTCCCCAGAAAGAAGCAATTAAACCAATCGCGGTTGCCGTCGCTAAAATTGCTACGCCAATATAACTATCAAAATAAATTGTTAACAGGGTAATAAATCCCACAATGCCCCAGACAATATAATTATATTTTATTCTGACAATAAATTTAGAAAAAACTTTCGAGATACTCAATGCTAACATAGCCGCTATTCCTCCCGCCACTAATGCCACACCTAAAAAGAGCAGCATTTCTTGAAAACCAATTCCCCCTAACAATTTGTTAACTGTTAAAATAGCCCCATTACGAGCTTTACTTAACACGTAAGCGGTAGCAATAGAAATTAACATATTAGCAGTATTGATTCCACCCACTAAAGATAAGAATCCTTCGTCTCCAATATCTCCCACTATGTTAGTGGCCACAATCGCTGCCTGCGAACTACTGAACCCCGGCAGAAATGCCGCAATGAATCCTACTCCTGAAGCCGCCGACACCGATTTAGCGACGTTCTTTTTGGAAATAGTTAATGGTTTGTTAATATCTTGTTTTGGTATTACTGTTTTTTGCAGTAGACTCACTAGCAGAATCGAAAATCCAAACAACCCCGACAATAAAGGAAACAATGGCTGTTTTAAATTAGGAATACTAAATACTATTAACCCCAAAATACCTGCCATTAAGAACAAGATTAAACTCTGCAATCTTTTCCCCTTATCTTTAACAATCATAAAAATCATAATTCCCGCTAGAATGTAACCCATTGAACCTTTCACTAAGGGGTAAATGGTTTTCATACTAACAATAAATAACGGAAATAAAAGGATTCCCAATATTAAACAACCCAAAGAACCAATGACTGTGTAAATGATAGCATTATGTCCTTCTCCTTTGTTTAATAATCTGTGGCCCGGCAAGACATTCAGTGCCTGTGCCTCATCTGGTGCCCCTAAATAAATACTGGGCAGAGAATCCAAAAAAGTATGGGTTATCGCCAGACTAATAATAAACACCCCCAAAACAATCGGCGAAGTTATTTGTAATAATAATGCCGAAAAACTAAGTACTAGTACTGAGATTAAGTTCACGTGAATCCCCGGGATTAGGCCGGTAATAGTTCCAGCTAAGACTCCTAACACTAATGCTATTATTACTTCTAAAAACATAAAAATTTTTCAATACTCCTCCTTAATAAATTTATTCCTTTTTTTACCTTCTACTCAGTTTAAAAGCAATAATTATATAAATAAAAAAGATTTAGTTTAAACCATGCATAAAAAGAGAGGTAGTAGAAAGATAGTACGCTCTTCTATTGGAAAACGTTCTTTAACTCACCATCAAAAGAAAGCCGCCTTAGCATTAGATAAGAAAAAAACCTGGTTAATCTTTGGCATCTCTGTTTTAATTATTATTGCTTTATTTTTCGTATTATATTCTCCTGCTCGAGAAGCAGTCTTTGGGAAAGCTATTGGAGATTTAATGATTGTGCCTTTAGAACCCACCGGACCAATACAACCATTACCACTTAGAGATCCCACCCCAATTTCAGAAACAAACTGTGGGGATGGTGTAGATAATGATCGAGATGGTTTAATTGATTGTGATGATGGCGATGATTGTTCTGCTGATATGGCTTGTTTAATCCTCGATTTTGTTGAAATATGTGATGACGGTATTGATAATAATGGTAACGGTTTAATTGATTGTGCCGATCCTAATTGTCCCAATGGTCAATCTTGCGGAGTAGGTAAAATCTGCATGGCTGAAACCTGTGTTAGTGAATGTCCTTTTGATTGGGTTCTAAATGAAGATGGGATTTGTGTAGCACCTCCAGAATGTACTGATACTGATGGAGGAATAAACTATTTTGAATTCGGGATAATTTCTAAATTGGGATGGGCTACCACTCCTGACCGATGTGATGATTCTGGGCGATTGATAGAAGGATATTGTTCTCCTTCAACCGGCAACCCCACTGTAGAATACATTGACTGTCCAGCAGGAAACATCTGCCAAAATGGTGTTTGTATAACCTTTCTTTGTGTTTTAGATGCTGATTGTGAAGCAGGACTTATGTGTGTAGATGGTGCTTGCTTAGAGGCAGTCGCCGAATGTACTGTCGATGCTGATTGTGTTAGTGGTTTTATTTGTGGAAAAGAAAGTCAATGTGTGGAAGAACAAGCTTTAGAACCAGAATCTTGTGATGAAGGCTACATTTGTCAAACTCCCACCACCCGAGCTTTCCAACAGGCAGACTGTTCAATACTATTTAATAGCATACAAACTTGCCCCAATGGTTGTGAAACCGGAGAGTGCATTCTTGTAGATACAGATAGTGATGGTATCGCTGATGCTGTAGATAACTGTCCCGATGTTACCAATCCAGATCAACTTAATATGGATAATGATGTTTTGGGAGACGCTTGTGATAATTGTATTGATACCACTAACCCAGATCAACTAGATGTCAATGGTGATGGCGTCGGAGATATCTGTTGTTGGGATGCAGATTATCAAGATCCTTTACCACAACAAACTAGGGTAGAAGGAGATTTTGCTTTGGTTGAAGATGATTGTCATCCTAATGATCCCACTAAAGTTTTAGAATATATGTGCTTGCCTGGTGGAATTGGTACCCAATGGATTTACTTAGATTGTCTAGCTGGCCAAGTTTGTCAAACTGGTGCTTGCGTGGATGAAGTAGCATCAATCTTGGGCGATAAAGACGGTAATGGTTGCGTATCTGTTACTGAATATAATGACTTCAAATATGAATACAAAAACGGATTGTTACCAGATGTCACAGTTACTCAATATAATGATTTAAAATACGAATTTAAAAATAATGTCGGCAACCTAGTTTGCCCTTGACAAATCAACTTTAAAAAAACAATAAATATATAAACAAAAAAGATTTAGTTTAAAACAATGCACAAAAGAGGTAGTAGAAAAATAGTAAAAAGATCTTCTAGT
>JAAOXZ010000026.1 GCA_018221085.1 Candidatus Woesearchaeota archaeon | reverse complement strand
TTAGCAGCGGAAGCGTTAACGTTAGGAGTTTATGAGCCAAGTAAAGGTGCACTGCCATTAGAAAAAGTAATCCAAGAAGACCCCGGCATGATTCATTACTTCCTTAATGGATTGAAAGATGACGGGATAAGAATTGATTGAGATTCAGTGTTGGATTAAGAAATACTATCCAGGATATCGTGGGCGTTGGTAGTGGAGAGATAGTCTTTGATTTCTGGGATTTGTAAGAGGAATTTGGTTTTGAGGGAAGATTTCTCTTGATTGGTGATTCTGGCAAATTGGTCTGCGAAGATTAAACCATAGGGATAGCCTAAGAATAAAGGATCTTGGCTGTTAGGAATGAGATATGGGAGAACTTCGGTGGAACCTTCAAATCTAAAAACGTGTTTGGCTTGTTGGTGGAGTTTGATGAAATGAGTTTGGGCATTTAATTGGTAAGACCAGCAACCTATGGGCCCTAGTTTGTTCAATAAAACTGAGGGGGAGTTGCCAGAAACGGTGAAGAGTTGAGAGGATTTAGCTATGGCGGAAGTGTTTTTAGGAAGTTTTTGAAGGAACTGGTCTTCATTCTGAAAAGTGGGAGTTAAAGTGCCATCTAAGATTATGAAATCTACTTGAAGTTTACTAGCTAAGGATAATTCGGCGAATCTACGGGCCATATTGCTAACTTTGGATATGGAAGCTCGTTCGGTACCGTTTTTGATAGTGGGATGATTAGAAGAGATGAATAAGTCTTCTTCATTGATGAGTTTTTCATTTAAAGGAAACATCTGGCTTTCATAATGTAAATCATCATTAACCCATTTAGCTTTAGTGAACAAATAAAATTCGTTTTTGTGTGAACTGATTTTTTTGTTGTTTTGGAAAGTCTGGGCAAAGATTCTAATGAAACTTAAACAAAAATTTCCAGTAGAAATGATTTCTGCCTGACCGCCATCAACAAAGGCAATAGTTTTGTTTTCTTTCTGCGAGAGGGGTTGAAAATTAGTTTTATCAATGCTAATAGTTTTATTGTTGAATAGTATCTGGTCTTCTGCTGAGAATGTATTTAGGGTTTCTTTAATGGCTTGAGAGATTTTTTGAAACATTTCTAAACTGAGGATTCGAAAAGTTTATATATATTTTTGTATTCTAATAGTAAAAAGATGGCAGATGAAAAATTCATAAAACGTTTAAAAAAACGTTTAACGACCGAACCGGGAGATAATGGTGAAAAGATTCTAAATGAAACAATCCGAATCAACACGATATTAAACCTGATTCCTTACAAATTAGAATTATTAAAAAAGCGCAATCCGGTTCTAGCTAAATATGTCAAATTATCTCTCAGAAGATTTGTCGGAATAACCAAAAGATATCAAGCCGCAGTAAAAGAAGGAAACGCAGAAAAAATAGGGTTCTTCAAGAGACGGACATTAAATAATTTTAGAATTCAATTCGAAAGTTTATTGAGAAAAATAAAATAAAAAATGGCAGAATTAAAAGATTTTTTTGATGAGATTGAAAAGGGACTAGGGACTATTATTGACAAAACAAAAGAATTGATTTCTGGTAAAGCGGCCAGCGATATAACTCACCTTTTGGCGGATTTGAGTACTTTGAGTAAAAGGATGCCCAAGATGTTTCTTGATAAACAAAGTGAAAAAATTGTGGCATCCGTAGAATTAATGTCCAGAAGATTAGATGACATTAATAAAGATGAACTATTAAAAAAGAACAAAGAGATTAGCAACTTGCTAACTTATATTAATTCTAAATGGAACAACTTATTGAAAGAAATGATAAAGATTATTCCCAAAGCGGAAAGAGAAGCAAAAGCTAATAAAATGATAATCCGTCTGGAACGTTTTATGAGAAAGTGAATTCTAAGTAAGAAACGGATTATTTTAAATTAGAAAGTAAGGAATTAAAACAGCCCCCGGCGAGAGTTGCACTCGCGACCTCCACCTGTTAGGTTGGACATAATACCAAGGTTTTGCGGATATAAATAATAATTTAATATCTGGCGCAATAGCTACTATGCCACGGGGGCGTTATCTTTGACAGATGTCTCTGGTTTGAAAAACCGATTTGTTTTAAAAACTTTTCTAACTGTTTATGCCCATAAATTTCAATTATTTTACTTTTTCTAGTTTTCCGCCCATTAATATATATTTTGAAATCCTTAGAAAGATGATTACTAACTTGATTAATCAAGCCATAATTAAATAATTCCAAAATAATTCTAGGATAGGGTTTATTATAAGTTTTTCTTTTGTCAAAAAAAATACAGCCATCCGTATCAAATAATCCCCTTATTGTTGCATTAAGAAAATCTTTATTTTCAAGAATTACTAATGGAATTGTAACAGTATATGTTTTGACTCCCGGTTTAAAACCCAATTGGACCATAAATTCAAACAACTTTTTTGAGTATATTCTTAGCATCAAAGTATTTTCATCAGTTCGATAATACAAGTGAGGATTTGTAAACGGAAAGTTTCTCTTAATTAATGGAACTAAATAATTTTTAAAATAATCTTCATCTAATTTTTTATCTCCAGCAAAACCGATTGTATAAATGTTTTTTCTTTTACCATACCTACCCAAATAACCATCGCCAATAAATGCCCCAATAAATTCACAAATTTCTTCATTTAATCTAATCATTTTAATCTGATTTTTATTATCTATTTTTGATTGGTAAGTGCTTAAAATATCTTGGAAACTGATTATATTTTGTTTATTCATACCCTACCTCATATATTGGAATAAACAAAGGAGCATTCCAATGTTTTAAATAGATTTCTAAAAAAAATAAACTCAAATCCCTTGAAAAATAAAATGCGGGGGAAGGGATTTGAACCCTCGGACTCACTAAGAGACAGGATATCTTTTCATCAGCAAATAAATTTGCCTCCACACTTAAGATGAACTTAAGTCCTGCGCGTTTGACCAGACTTCGCTACCCCCGCATTGGCGGATAGACTGAAAACGCAGGTGTCTATTATTTAGTGAGTAAGGTAGAGAAATAAAGCTATTTTAAAAATTATTCGTTTTTAGTTGGCTTGATGAGTTCCCAATCGAAGGATCGTATCATTTCCTCAAGAGTACCAGAAATCCCTTGGCCAAATTTTAATGTTTCGGGATTAAAGTCAAGAATTAAATATTTGTCATGATAGGGATATCTTTGAAGTAACAATTCTTGAGGAGTTTCAAATGATTCATAACTGAAATAAGAATTATTTACTAAACCCTTAGGCGTATTAAAGGAAACATAGTGCCAAGAATCATTTTCCTTATAAATCGCAATAGCGTGGCCGTTGGTTTCCGACTCTAAGGTAACTACCTTAGCTTCATACTCTGGATTGTCACTGAGTAAAGCAACGAAAAAGATGGCACCATCGATACAAACCCCATGTCCTAAAGTAAGACTTTCTTGCATGGAATACCAGCGATCAAAAGTAGTACTCTTTCCAGGGTAGTGTCTGTATTTTAATGAATCCAAAGGGAAAACAATACTGTCCCTAACTGTTTCAAAGGAAAATCGAGGGTTATTTCTGGACTGGACAATTTCTTCTATTTCTTCACGAGTATGGCGGGGTCTTATTTCTTGATTATATATTGAACATTGGCCCAATCGGTATCCAGACAAACCAATGCAAGAACCCAAAGCTAAAAATAACAAACTCTTTTTAATAAATTTTTTGACTCCTCTTCCACCCATAGGAACTATTAAATGTAGAACTATATAAATTTATTCTGGGATGCCTTGATAAATCATTCTACCGATGGCGTGAGTGTTAACCAACAAAGCTTTGGTATTATCCATTAAGTAACCAATGAATGGTGCTTCTTTGTTCTGGAGAAAGAAAGTGTCGCATCTTTTAACCGTTTCCTCTCGGTTTTGTAAAAGTTGATGGACAATTTCTGGATCTTTAGCATAATATCCTTTCATCATCCCAATATAATCTGCTCCAACACTGGCTAATATTTCTTTAAATTCTTGTTGGCTTTTCTGATCTAATTTTGTTCTCTGCATATAACGAGCGATCCGTTTAGTACAATCAGCAATTCTTTCAATGCTATAAGCTAACCACCACAGATTCAATAAATTGTTGGAATTAAGATTGAATTTTTTCATAACTAGGGAAGGGTTTTCTAAACCAAACCAAACAATCCTAAATATTAAAAAGTGGAATTTGTTAACATCGTTATCTCGGAAATTAATGTTCTCACAAGTATCTTCTTCAAACATATTCCGGCAATCTTCTAACATAGATTTAGCAATAACATCCATCTTTCGGACTAATTGATCAATATTAATATCATCGATATTGAGAAAATCTTTAGCGATGATTTTTTTGGAATCTTGTTCTATAATCTCTACAGCAACTAATTTTTGGATAGAATTCTGGATTAATTTAGCCTTTTCTTTGATATCGTTTCCTACAAAAGTAATCTTTTTATAATTTTTGATGTAAGAAGTAAAGAGTTCTCTTTGAATTCGGCGAATGTTCTTCCCATCTATATTAATAATTCCTTCTTTTTCTTCCAGTGCAGACTCTTTTTCTTTGGGGCTAAGGACTAAACTACCATCTTGTTCTTTAAAGTAAAGCGTATCTCCTTTTTGGAGTTTTTGTTTGATAACCCAAGCCTTAGGCAAAGAGACTACAAAACTACTTTTACCAAACGCAATTAATTTACGATATTCCATTTCACTCCATTCAATATGTTTCTTGTTCTCGTAATTCTTTTTCTAAAGATGTAACGTTGTCTTGGATTATTTTTAACTTTTCTTCCAGTACTGCTGGAGATGCATCTTTGGGCACGGCTTTGATTATTGCGTCAATACCAGTAAATATTAATTTAGTTCCGAACACAGTTCCAAGATAAACATTAGTTCTACGTCCAGATGAAGAATAGGCAGCTAAATCTGGTATACCATCTTCGTTTAAATCTTCTGCAATCATAACTTCAGGCACCTTATCTCTATTCATACGATAATTTTCAAAACAAACTCCCCCAACAAGAGTGCCAATTAACGCTCCAACATACAATGCTTGTTTCATAAAACCCATTTTAATTTCCTCCATATTATGTATATGTTGTTGGGGGCAGGTATATATTTATAAAAGTTTAGTAAACATTTAAAAGGAAAAATCTATAAAATGTTAAAGTGTTCTGATGATATGAATCCAATAAAAGAGGGGTTTTTAAGTGCAGTTACGGCAATAAGAAAACATAAGTTACTATTGATAGTATTAATAGTCTTACAGATTCTATTTATTTCTTCAATCTCTTTTATCGGCGTAACGTACCAAGTGAAGATTTATGAAAACGCTAAGGGGATTATTGAACCATTAGAAAATATTGATTATGGTTCATTTAGTGGAGTGGAAACCGCAGACCAATTAGAGCAACCCTTAATGGAAGATGTAATGAAGAAAATGATTTCGGTCACAGAACATTATCAAGAAATGGTAAAAAATATTTTTGAGATGTTGTTTCTAATGTTGAGTTGTTTCTTAGTGTTTAATGGTTTTGGTTGGAGCTTATCTAACTTTATGGTTAAAAAAGGGAGAATAGTTCGGTACTGGAGCAAATTTATTTTAGTAAGTTTAATCTTTTTAATACCGGCGGGAGCAGGAAGTTATTTTATTTTGAAAAGCTTTGTCGGTTTAGATTTAGAAGTGCTTAAAATGGGACTTGAATTGGTGGGGGGGCTGTTGTTAGTAGTGAGTTATTTTATGTTAATCGGTTTTGGTTTAGTTGGAGAGGGAGTTCTAGGTTTGTTTAAGAATATCTTTGTAATTGGATTTAAAAAAATACATTGGATGTTGTTGGGTTTATTCTGTTATTTGTCTTTATTGGGCTTAAGTGGTGCCGGAGTTTATTTTTCCATGGATCACGGGATCTGGATGCTGTTAAGTGGATTATTTTTGATAGTTGTTTTAGTGTGGGGAAAATTATTTTTTATAGGGATTATTAAAAGCGTAAAAAAATAAAAACATTTATTAATTGTTAAAGCTTAGTTAGTAAAAAAGAGGGAATAATGGCCGCCTTAGAAATTTTAACTTCACTTTCGATTCTATTATTAGTTGGACTACTCTTAACTTATTTATGTGAACGGTTAAGAGTTCCTAATGTACTGGTATTAATATTGGCGGGAGTATTAATTTCTTTTTTTAAATACAAAGGAGAACGGCTGGTTTCTTTCGGTAATGAATTTTTAACCTCGGTAGCACTGATTGCTTTAATCATGATTGTTTTTGATTCTACGTCAAGGTTTAGATTACGAGGAATAGCCCAAGAAACCGGAGTGGCGTTTAAAGTAAGCTCTTTATTTTTGCTAGTGGGAATGGCAGTAGTATCCGTAGTAACTAAATTTGTTTTTGGTTTCGAGTGGTGGGTCAGTATTTTATTCTCTTCCATGATGTTAGGAACAGATCCCAGTGGAGTGTTGGCAGTGTTGAAGGGTATGAAACATAAAGCCATTGAATTTTTAGAATGGGAGTCCATCATTAATACTCCGCTGACAGTTATTATTCCTTTTATGGTGATAGAATTAAGTGAATCTTTTATGTGGAGTACTATCTTTAGTCAATTTTTAGAACAGATTGTGCCTTTTTTACAACAGATAGTTACGGGAGTGGGAGCAGGAATAGTGGTGTTTTTGATTATTTTTAAAGTTTTAAAAGGAAAGTATGTGGAAGTTTTGACTCCGATTGCCTTATTAGTTTCTGCTTTGTTAACTTATGTGTTAGCAGATAATTTGGGAGGAAATGGAGTTTTAGCAGTAACTGCCTTAGGATTAATGTTTGGGAATGTTTACATTAAGAAAAAAGAAGTATTGAAAACCTTTGGCCATTTATTTTCTACATTATTTGAAATTTTGGTGTTCTTGTTATTAGGATTATCCATTGTCTTACCTAAAAGTGGATTATTTTACTTGAAAGCAGGAGCCTTATTTGTAGTTTATTTGATGGTCCGAGCAGCAGTAGTATTCTTTGTCTTTAAGGACGGAAAAGAAACAGTTAAGGAAAAATGGTTCATGTCTTTGAATTCTTCTAAAGGAGTAGCAGTAGCAACAGTATTGTTTATTTTAGTGGCGCAAGGAATTGGCAGTAAAGAATTGATTGATTTGGGAGTGTTGTTTATTTTGTATTCTTTAGTTTTATCAACAGCAATAGCTAAGATGAGTTGGTTCTTTCTAAAAGTAAAAGCGAAGAAGTTGGTTTGATATTTGGGACTAGATTTGTTTGTTATTTTTTATTTCTTTTTTAGAATAATCTTGCGATTTCGTCAACTAAACTGCAAGTAATTTCTGAAATGGGTTTATCTGTATTGATCACTTTTACTTCCCCTCTATTTTGAACTAAATACAAATAATTTTCTCTTATTTCTTCAATTTTTTTAGGACTCGTTGAGAATAAATGTCTCCCTCCGGTTTTTTTATTTCTGTTGTTGGCTCTTTCAAAACAAATTTGAGGATCGCAATCAAACAAGAAAGTTAAATCTGGAACTGGTGCACCACAACCAATATTCATTTGCAATATCTCTTTGGGATTTAAGCCACAATTTCTTTGATAAACTGCACTAGTATAAAAATATCTGTCCATTAATATTAAATCTAACTCTGCTTCTAAGAAAGAAAAATTTCTTAAAAAAGTTTCATACCTTGCATTTGAAAACTTTCTTACTTCTTCTTCAGTGAATAAAATATCTGGACTTTTTGTGTTATGCCATTCTTTAACAACAGATTTAAACGGCTCATAATCTTTTTCTACAACTGCAATGTGTTTTAATCTACTCCGAGCATAGTATTGATTAAGTAAATGATACTGAGTAGTCTTACCCGTTCCACTGCATCCTTCCAAACATACTATTTTCATAGATATACAAATAAAGAGTAACCTTTATAAATTTTTACCATTTCTTAGTTACAAATGGGATTATCAAAAATACTTGAACATTTTAATAGAACGAAAGAGAAAATTAGAAATAGAACCCAATTTAAACTAGACTCTTCTCCGAAATATGAGGGATTGGATATGGCAGTTTCCTATTCTGAAGCCATAGAGTATGTAGTTAAAGAGATATTCAATTTAACATCAGAAGTTATCGGTAATAGAAACGGGGAAGGGATTGCTGCTTTTCTATATGGTTCTCCCGGAAGAAGAGAAATGGTTTGTGAATCTGATTTAGATATTATGTTAGTTTATAGAGATGAATCCAAAGACCATATAGAGTTTAAGGATAAATTTAAAGAATTTGCAAAACCGTTCAAATTCTGTAAAATAGACCTTCCTGAATGGGGGACTCTTGAAGAAGCAAAAATATTTGCAGAAAGAAGCATTACAGAAGGAAATCAAGTTTTAGAAACTAGATTTATTTGTGGAGATAGAGACATCAGAAAAGAAGTAACGTTGATTCAAGAAGAATTTGGCAGACCAGAAAGGATGACTAGAAATATTGTATTTCAAAAATTTTATTTTGAACAATATTTTAGACAAAGGATTAGGAATGGTGCAATAAATGTAAAATATTGTGATGGGGGAAGCAGAGATTACTTATTTATTCATTGGTTTAACCAATTAATGGGCGGAAAATATTCTAATTGGGACCTGGCACAAAAAGGAAGGCCAGTAGCAGAACAAGGATTATCAAATTTATATAATAATGGGTTGATAAGCTCTCTTGAGTTTTCTAAAGCAATAAATGCCCTCCATTTTAATTTATTATTCAGAAATGAAATACTCCTAGCGAACAAAGGAACTTCTGATGAAGGATTAACATTTTTAGACAAAAGAACCCTAACTGCAGTATTTAATAGGATACCTAACTTAATGGAACAATACGGAATCGAATCACCTCAAGAATTGGCAGAACAATTTGACGGACAAAGATTCCACATAGCAGATATTAAAAAAAGGATATGGAATTTGATGATTGATGAAAAAGGAAAAGAATCAAATGATTTTGGATGGGTAATGGATTTTCATAAGGCATACTCTCCATTGACTACCGAAAAGGAAAGGAAATGTTTTCTTGAAGAAAATGATTTGTTAATGAGAATTGCAACTATTTGGGGTTCTTCTAATTCAAATCAAACAAATCTTTTAGAAGAGATTTGCAAGAAAGAGAAAGATTCTAATTCTTGGGAGATTCAAGCCTCTATAACAACAAGCCCGAATTGTCATCCAGATTATTTACATCACATTGCTACAGGAATAGGAAAAGAAACGGGATATGGTTATATTTTAAGAATTATTAGTAGAAACCCAAATGTAAAAAAAGAAACTCTTGAAGCAATATCTAACGATTCGAAAGTTGAGCCACGATATACTCAATGTGCAGTGGCTGCCCTTGAATACGGAAGAGATGCAGCAAACCATCAAATTTAGATAAATATAAACCTCCCTTAAAACAATGAAGGAAAATTATTTAATAACTAACCTTATTTCTAAAGTTGATGAAATTGATTATTTTGGATACTAATACTTTGATGGCAATCATGCAGTTTGAGATGGATATCTTTTCTGAGATTGATAAACTGGCTGATTTTCAACACGAGATTGTGATTCTAGATAAAACTAAAGACGAATTAGAGAAAATTATTGGGGAGCAAAAGGGAAAGTTTCAACAGCGAGCCAAATTTGCTTTAACTGTGGTTAAAAAGAAAGAATTAAGAGAGTTAAAAACAGAGAAAGAGAACGTGGATGATCTGTTAGTAGAGTTTGCTCAGAAAGGAGCTGTTATCGTAACTCAAGACAAGGAATTGAAGGATCGAGTGAAAGCGGTTAAAGGGCAAGTAATGACTATCCGGCAGAAGAAAAGAGTTATTTACGGTTAATAAAGAAAAGTTTATAAATAATCTAGTAAAAATAAAGTAAAACGCAAGGAAGAACAAGTTCTTCCGGCGTATTTAAAATTCGGAGAATTCAAAATATGTTCTATAAAACCAGAGTCAAAGATTTTATTCGTGTACCGCCAAGTATGTTTGGTTCAAGCAAGAAAGAAGCGGTGCTAAAAAATATTAGAGAAAGCTATGAAAATTTTATTTCTAAAGAGCTAGGTTTCGTAATTAATGTCTTAAACGTAGGCGAAATTAAAGAAGGTACTATTGTCGCTGGAGACGGAGCTGGTTTTTACGGAGCAGAATTTGATTTATTAACTTTCAAACCAGAAATGAACGAAGTAGTTTATGGTAAAATCAGAGATATTGTTGATTTCGGAGCTTTTATGGAAATTGGCGGCGTAGAAGGAATGGTCCACATCAGTCAAAGCATGGATGATTTTGTTTCATTTAGTAAAGAAAAAGTCTTACAAGGAAGGAAAAGTGGAAAAAGTTTGAAAGTGGGCGACAAATGTAAAGGTAGAATCATTGCAGTCAGTTTTAAAGATATTGGCAGTCCCAAAATTGGTTTAACCATGAGACAAGAAGGATTAGGAAAACTAGAATGGTTGGGTACTGAAGAAGAGAAAACACCAGTAAAAGAGGAGAAGAAATAAGATGGTTAAAAGAAAAGCTTGCAAGAAATGTAAATTATTTGTCGAAGGAGACACCTGTCCAATCTGTAAGGGAAATGGTTTCAGTTCTAACTGGCAAGGCAGGTTATTCATTTCCGATGTTAAAAGATCAATGATTGCTGAAAAAATCGGCATCAAAGTTAAAGGCGAATACGCAATTAAGGTAAGATAAAATGAAATTAGAAATAAAAAATAAAAAAGAAAACAAACTATTGGGAAGAACTGAAGTAACAGGTACTTTAACTTTTGAAGGAGCTACTCCTTCTAATGTGGTAGTCAAAGATGCTTTAGTGGCAGAATTAAGTGCCGATAAAGATTTACTTATTATCAAAAATATCCATTCTCGATTTAGTTCTCAAGTGGCCGATTTTTTGGCTTTTGTTTATGATACTGCTGAAGCGATGGAAAAAATAGAAATGTCGACTAAGTATTTGAAAAAACAAGCTGAAGAAGCACAGAAGAAAGC
>JAAOXZ010000025.1 GCA_018221085.1 Candidatus Woesearchaeota archaeon | reverse complement strand
TTTCTTTTATCCACAATGACTATATCATTTTCTAAGCCAATCACTTCAATTTCACAATTAGGATTTTCTGCTAACGCCACATCAATGGCTGCTGCCGAATTATATCCCATCCCAAAACAGATATCTAGAATTCTAATTTTCCCTTTCTGAGCCAGTTCTTTAAGTTTACAAGGAACAGCATACTTTTTGAAAGATTCTTCTACGGCCCCAGTTTGCGAATGATAGCTCTCTCCCACTTCCTCATTCAAAAACGTCTCCGAACCATCGGCAGTTATAATATGTTTCATGACTAGAAATTCCTCATTCTATTTAAAAAACTTCCTCGGCTCGGCCTTTCTCAATAATTAAATCTGCTACTTCTGGGAAGATCTCCGTTTCTTCTCCAGCTTCCCAAGGACCATACTCTTTCAAGTCTTTCCAGACAAAACTAGGCACTGCATGAATAAACTTAATTTTTTTCATTACTGGCTTCTCCACTGCCACGGAAGGAGCGGCTTCTGTCTCCGAAGGATTTATTTCTGTCTCTCCCAAAGCAGTTTCCACTGGAGCCGGTTCAATTTTGTTAGCAGTCACATTCATTTCTATCTGTGGTTTTTGAAATATGGGCACTTCTCCTTTGAATAAACTCAACAGAATCCCTTCCCGATATCCGTCTAATAATTTAATCAATTGGTTATAGAAATCTTTTTCTTCTTTTAACATGGTGCTAGTATCGATAATATCGGACTTAGTTCGGCTTTTATTCAAAGCGATATCAATGATTTTCTTTTCTCTTTTTTCATAAACTTCCTTTAAAATTCGTTGAATGCTTCGTAATTCATATTCTAGCTTTTCTCTTTCTCCCACAGCAAATAAGTCATCTTCATCTTTTTTACATTCTAAAAGCATTTTTTTCTCTTTTAGATAATTGACTACATCAAAAAAGAAACTATCTTCTAATTTTTGTAACTCTTCTCTCTTTTTCTCGTTTCTTAGAATATCATACAAGGTTTCCAAAGTAATCTTAATTTCTCCCATTTCCCCACTAAAATCATCCTTCTTGTTTTTTATTAACTTTTATCTACTCCAAACCCCATATTTAACCCTCTATTCTAGTATTGTTAAAAAAAATTTACAAAAAGTTTTTAAATTTTAAAATAAAACCTTCTTAAATTGCTAAAAATGAAAATAAAACCATTTTTTATCACCATTTTAACACTTTATATTAAAACACAAAATACGGGGGGAAAATAAATGAATATAAAACAAACATTAGTAAGTATTGCCGTGGCTGGAGCTATGGCCTTAGGAATTGGCGGTTGTGCCAAAAGACATTTAGTCATTAACAATTTTGATAAGGATTATAGTTGTGAAATTAAATTTTCAGAAGATTTTGAATCAGACAAGATAACACTTTACGAATGGGGAGAACGGGTGGCCATTCGAAACCACGAAGTCCATAAACATCAGGACCAATTAGAACACAAAATTTCTTATGATTTTTTTGAAGGCGAGAAAAAAGTAGGTGAAATACGTTTTAGACCCATGATGACTATGGAACTAGAAGGCAGCGTTAAAACTTTCTATCGGATGCTAAACCGCTATACCAAAATGCAGAAATGTGAAAGATTATTACAAGAACAAGAATAAAATCCATAATGTCCCGACCCAATGATCTAATCAATCGAGTAACCAGAGCTTGGCGTAATTTGGCTTTTACTTGTGCTTTAGGAATTGCATCTGTTTCTTGTATGGATCATGTAAATAGAATGCCCCCTCCTGTTACTTCTCCTAGCACTCAAAATCCATCAACTTTCGTTGTTAAGAAACTAGATTTCTCACAATTTGAATTTATTTTGCAAGAAGGACATCTTCAATCTGCTAAAGGTCATCTTTCTGAAGAATTTATCCAAGAATATGCCGAAGAATTAGAATTGATTGCGGTAGCTACTGGAGAAAAATCTACTGAAGCCTATAAACACTTACCTCAAGATTTGATGAGAACCAATCCCTTGGAATTAGTACTTATTAGTCAAGAATACAAAGAGATTACTCCCGCCATATTCAGTAATTTTGGAAACGATACCCTTGATGTGGTTAACAAACATGCTACTGAACTAGATCAAATCATTGAATTCTCTGGAGGTAATGCTTATGAAGTTTGTCAGAAAATGCCCTCTGAATTTTTCAAAAAACATCCTAAACTGATGGTTCGGACAGCCAAAATAGCTAGAGGGTTCACTCCCGATGTTTATGAAATTATGTTAGCATACTACAAAAACGAGAAGCAATGGAAGCAGAAATTGGATGTTTGGGAATTCAACAAAGAAAAACATGGCATTACCCATTTCCATAGGTATCTGGGTACTCCCCTACTCAAAGAGAATGTTAAAAATAAGGATAAAAAATACAAACCCCATCATCCAGTGGCTTTAATAATCCATAATCAAAATGATTGGAATGGTGCGTTTGCTGGGGGTTGGTACTGGCACGAATTAGAAGAGTTAGTTCCAGCGTACAAGATATTTACTTACGAAGTGGCTGAAGAAAAAGATATGCTTAAATTTATTAAAGAAACTTACTTACGATCCGGCAATAAAGAGATTAATGTCTGGCTTGTTGGTGGCCATGGTACTCAGATTTCTTTAAATTTGGGATTAAGTGGTAAAAAAGATTCCATATGGACTCGAGAAGGCATGAAAGATTATGATAAGTATTATTTGGATATTACCGACGAAAAACAATTAAAAGAATATACTAAATATTTCTCTCCTCATGTTTTGGTTCCTTTAATTAGTTGTTCTACTGGGGAGGGTAAGGCTGGTGCTGATAATCTGGCCAACACGTTGGGAAATGTATTCCCTCAAGGAATTATTTTTGCCCCCACCATTTCCACTCATCTTAAAAGATTAAATCTAAACAAAAATG
>JAAOXZ010000001.1 GCA_018221085.1 Candidatus Woesearchaeota archaeon | reverse complement strand
CTACATAAATTTATCTTTCTAACAAATAAAAAATATCTCGTACATCCATTCTTTCCCATTGGTCAAAATCAAATAAATAAAGTTGATCTTCTTCCGGATTATATGCTACGTTATGCCCTCCCCATTCTGTCCAATGATGGTCTATTGGAAAAAATCCTAATTCGCAACATTGCTTAAGTAATCCTTCTAATCTTCGCCCCAATTCTCGATTTTTGTTACCGTCCTCACCACAACTAGCAACATCCAACAATCTTTCCATAACAAAACCTTTTTCGGTCTTAACAATACCTTCTCGATTAACTTCTGCATCAAAAAGACCAATCGGCCTGGGCACTGAAATACCTGCAGCATATAATTCTTGAGCAATCTCAAATTCGTAGTCTATTCCTCTATTTTTATATTGTTGGAATAAAACCTTAACTACATAATTCTCGCCAAGCCCAAAAACTTCCGCATAGCCTCCATGTTTCATGGATTCCCAAAAAGGTTGCTTTGCCTCAATTAAACCTTGAACTAATGCCAGCTCCAAATCCGATACTTCTATCATTAAATTGTTATCTTCCATTGTTTCACTACTTAATGACAAAACTAGAACTATTTTAAAAACCTTATCCTAAAAAACCCGCTAACCACTGCCATATCTCTGCTTTAAAGATAACCACTAAATAAGCCAACAGAAAACTAGGCACAAACGGAATTCCTTCTTTTACCAATACACTTTTTAACTTGCCTTCTCCATGTAAACTCATCAGATTCCAAATTTCTTTTTTCTCTAAACCCTTTCCCATTCCAGCAATTTTCTTTCCTTTCCACACCACATCCTCTGCCAACCAATCTCCTTCCACCAACTGCCCTACCGAATATTCCTTAATAAAACAACTTTTCTCTACCGCTTTCACAAAACAAAATGTGTAAAAACCACCTATCGGGAAAAAAATAAATGGCCAAGCGTGATAGTAAAACAAACTTAACATAAAAAAACCAACACTAATCAACAAAACTAACAAACGTATTCTTCTAGTTAAACCCAGTAATCGTTTGAATTCATTAAAAAATTTGCTCCTCTCTTTTAATGCTATACTCAAACTCCAGAACAAACCCACTACTGCGCCAAAAAACAACAAACTCAAAAAGAACCACAATAAATTGAAATCAAAACTAACTAAACTAAACTTTTCAAAATTCCATCCCAAACCAATCACTGCTCCCATTCCCATCAACAATTTGCTGTCTCCTCCTCCCCACAGATTGACATAATAAAATAAATACGCTAATCCAAAACAAACTGCAAACCCCAGCAAACCATTCAAAAAGATAGCCCAACCAGCATCAAAACTAAAAATAAATCTTAATCCTAATGCCGAAAAAATCAATCCATAACTAGTCCAATCCGGCACTTCTCTCTTCTTTAAATCAACATAAGAAGCTACGACTAAAAAAGTTAAGGTCACTACCATCAAAATTATCTGCCACATAAATCCACAAACTTTTCAGAATATATAAAAGTTACTTATTCCTGTAAGTAATATGTCTGCTTTGCCTATTGAGGCACATGGCGTACATAATTTACCAATTAAATCATACACTTAAAAACCAGAAGGGTTCTGGTTTTTGGTGTCACAAAAATCCACCTTAAAGAAAGTGTCGAATTCAAGCTATACACTTTCTGTGGATTTTTCATGACGCCATAATCGTGCCGTGCAAGTTGACATATTACTTACTTATTCACGGAGAAATAAAACTATATTCATCTATCAGGATGTATCTCTCAAATGGTGCAAAATTAGGGTAACTGTAAGCTATCTCTCTTCCATTCTTATCATACAAATGCAAAAAATCAAATATCATTTCTATCCGTGCATCATATCCTATTTCTCGAGCATAATTAATTATTCCGGTTCTTCCCAAATCAATTTTAGTTTTCTTACTTCTTCTTTCTCCGTCAATATTAAATTCTATCTCTACTTCATCCATCACTCCATTATAATCTATATCTTGAGAATAACTTCCTTTCCATTGGAATTGATAATCTTCCGGCTTTATACTTTTAACACATCCACCACACCATAAAGCCGCACTTAACAACCCCACCATTATAGTGTTTAGTGTTTTCATTTATTCATAACTTTCTAATTGTTTCTGCCACCCTTTGATTACATCAAAGCTTCCTTGCCAGAAATCTTTAGAACACATATCAATGCCCACTTCTTGCAGAATTTCTTGAGGATCTTTTGAACCACCGTAAGATAATATTTTTTCTACTTTCGGAATGAAACTTTCTCCTTCTTCTTTATACTTTGAATACAAAGCTAAAGAAAGTAACTCGCCAAAATTGTATGCATAACAGTAAAAGGGAGTATGCACAATATGAGGAATGTATGCCCATTCATACCTAAATGAGGGATCTATTTCCACAGCATCGCCAAATTGTTCTTCCAAGGTTTTGAAATAAATATCGGATAATTCTTCAGCAGTTACTCCATTCTGTATCGCTTCGTGAGCTTTGATTTCAAAGGCTACAAAAGAACTTTGCCGTAAAATAGTGGCATACGATCCAGCTACTTTTTCTGATAACATCGCTTTTCTTACTTCATCACTCTCAGCTTCGGCAAACATTTTTTCAAACATTACCATCTCCGCCATTGTAGATGCAGTTTCACATAGCGGTAAATTAGCATGAAAAGAAGAAAGTGGAAGATCTTTAGCATATAATCCGTGGATTGCATGACCCAATTCGTGTGCTAATATTTCTACGTCTCGAGTTTTTCCAATATAATTCAACAGTACATAAGGTACGGTTTTTGGATTAACATAGCAACAAAAAGCTCCGGGTTGTTTTCCTTCTCTGGGATGACTATCTACGTGTTCTGCATCTAATACTGCTCTGGCTTTTTCTCCAAAACTTTCAGAAAATTGAGTTAGTGTTTCTAGCACCATTTGTTGTGCTTCAGGAAAGGGAATTTTATCTGCTTCTTTACCTTCCAAAGGAGCGTAAATATCGCATCTTCTTAATTTATCCATTCCTAACTCTTTAGCCTTAAACTTAAAATAATCTTGGAAAATTCCTTTGTTTTCTGCGCAGACTTCTAATAATGTCTCAATTGCTTCATCCGGAATATGATTGCCAAAATTTCTTTTAGATATTGGAGAATTATAACCCCTCATTGTGGAAAAATGTCCCCAATCTTGGACTACTGCTTGATATATCAAAAAGAATTTATCTAAATTATCTTTGAACTTTGTCAGCAATGAATCATAAGCTGCTTTTCTTTCTTCCGGCTTTTCTGAAAAAACATACTTCATTAGTTCTGCCATAGTATCTATTGTTTTTTCTTCTGCTCCTTCTGGCTGAAAATCAAATTTAAATTCTGTTTCAATTTCTCCTCTCAAATTCAAAAGAGCACTACTTAAAAGAGTATTTTTAGCGCTGATTATCTTCTCTTCAGCTTCACTAAGAGTAAATTTTGCTGCTTTCCGAGAATAAGTTAAAGTGTATTCTAAATCAGGTACTGCACTAAACAAACGTTTAGCATTCTGATCATCCAATATTTCTTTATCTCCACTCTCTTTTCCAATTAACCAGTGTTCTACTTTTGTCCCCACTTCAACATATTTTAATTGTAATCCGGTAAGTTTACTTTCCATCAATTTAGCTTCTTCAGAAGTGATATCTACTGCTTTCATTAATCCCGATAGACTATGCAATCGAGAAAATTTTTTGCCCAATGTTTCATCAAAGGCAAGATATTCTTTAAAATCCTTTTCACTCATTTGGGGGTTCATCTTCTCATAAAAACCATCTACTCTTCCTATTCCTTTTTCTACTTCCGCAAATAAATTATCAAAATCTTCAACTTTTAATACATCATCTAAATTCCATTGTAATTCTTCTGTCATTTGTAATCCTCCCCAACACATTTTCTTATTAATGAAAGTGCATTATATAAAAACATTTCGCAATATCACTTCTTGTACAGAGAAAATTTTATAAACCCCCCGACATTGTTTTCTTTATTAAGTAATTAAAAACCAAGGTGATAATATGGATACTGAACACGGAACTTTCCCCCATAAAATTCTAGAAGACTTAAAATACGATATCGAAGCTTTAAAGAAAAAACTTTCTGAACCAGAAGCTGCTACTCAAGAGCTAGTTATTGAAATGGAAGATCTCAAAAGCACTCTTAAAGAACTCCATGGTGTTTTCAAAGAAGCCTTACAAGACATCAAAGAAGATGATTCTATTAAACTTCTTAATTCCTTACAAAACAAAATTGAAACAGTTACTACCCAAAATGAAACTATTGCTCGTGGTATGATAGCAATCTCAGAAAAACTAGAAGAGTTTATGAGAAGTCAAGGTCATTCTTCTGGATTGACTCCACGACCACCGATGCCACCACCATTACCGCCTCATTTAACTTCTCCTGGGATGTCCTCTCCAGAAAAACCTCATCGAAGAAGTATTTTCAAGTAAAATGCCGTTTAAATCCAGACAATTATTACTTCGAGCAGCTAAACTTGGTCAGGAAGAAGAGGAAAAGGTTTCTAAAAAAGAAATTGAAAAACGAATTAATCAAATCAAATATCTTACTTCTGACAAAAAATTTCCCAAAATAGTTATCCGAAAAGAAATTCTTAAATTAGAAAAATTACTCCGTAGCGTTTTAGTATTCAAAGACAAGATTCAGGAACAAGAAAAGAAAAAAACTAAAGAAATTGCCGAGCTAAAACAACAAATCAAAGAACTCCGAAAGAAAATCCTAGCTTCCCAAGACCCTTCTCTCAAAAAGAAAGTAGAAAAACTTTCTCATATTCTAGGAGAATTAATGGCTAAAGATGACATCACCAAAGAAGTTCGCTTTGAAAAGGCTAGAATTATTAAAGTTCCCGAAACGGTTGTTTTAACTATCAGAAAAATAGATAATTTAAGAGAGAAAATTCTAACTTTAAGAGATTCTGGCACTGTTCCTCCAGAAAAGATCGCGCAATTGAAAAAAAGGTTAACTAATTTAGAAAAAAAGTTACCCATTCATGCCCGACACATTCGCCCAGAAACAGATGTTAAACATAAAATGCTTTTTGGACCTAAAGTAATCAAAGTAGACCCCGATTTACCTTTACCTCCACCACCAGAAAAGAAAGAAAAAGATTAACCCTTAATTCTAAACGTCCTTGCCCATTACTGTTCTTCTGCCGTTATTCTTGGCTCTTTCACAGGCTCTCTCAACCATTCTTTTCACTTTTTCATCTAATTTTTCAATAAAATCTTCAGAAATATTGTTGATACCTTCACAATCCCTCATTATCTCTTTTATTTGAGTTCTAACTGTAATCATCCAATCTAAAAAACACCCCACCTATAAATATTTTATGGTAAACTTTATAAGTGGTTTAAGCTATCTTGAGTTATGGACTCCGCATTATTAATCATCATGATTGTCATGGCCAATATCTCAATTTACTGGCTATTTTTTGGTAAAAAGAAGTTTGAAGCAAAATTAAAAAGAGAGTTAGAATGACGGAAAAAAACTTAATTGTAGATCATACTTTACTTAGTTACGAAGGTCTCTTTGATTTAGCTGAATTATATCGCTTAATAGAGTCTTGGTTCTATGAAAAAGGTTGGGACAAACATGAACGCATGAATCAAGAACAGATAACTGCTGAAGGCAAACAAATTAGAATTGTTTTAGAACCTTTCAAAAATATTACCGATTACTTTAAATTAATCATGAAGATTAAAATTAATTTTAACAATGTTACTGATGTTGAAATAGAACACGAAGGTCAAAAAAAGAAACTCCAACAAGGAGAAGTCAAAATGGTTTTTGATGGTTATATTCTCAGTGATCGTCAGGGCCGCTGGAACGATAAACCGTTATGGTGGTTCCTCAGTATTATTTTCCATAAATATATCTTCAAGGGGCAATATACCAAAGCTGAACTCTGGCTCAAAAGCGACGTCGAAGATGTTTATCAAAGAGTAAAATCATTTTTGAATGTTTATAGGTATCATTAAAATGGTCGAAGAAAATTTAGTCATTAACAATCGAATCATCTCCCATCAAGGGATTTTTAGAGTTGATGAACTATTCGACACCATTAATTCTACAGTAACCAAACTAGGTTATCAAAAACGAGAGAAAAAAACAGAAGAAACGGTTTTTCCTTCTGGTAAAAAAACTCTCATTGAACTAAGACCTTTCAAAATTAAAACTAATTACGTTACCTTAACCATAAAAATTAGAATAAATTTAGACAAAGTTATTGAAACTGCTCAAGAAGTTGATGGTGTCAAAAGAAATTTCCAGCAAGGTGACGTTAAAATTGTCCTTGATGCCTGGTCCTCTACTGACTATCAATCTCGTTGGGGTATGAAACCATTCTTTTTCTTTCTCAAGGCAGTCATCAACAAATATGTTTACCACTTCTCTTCTAAAGATAATTTTGTTGGTGAATTAAAATCCGATACCGATCAATTAACTGAACAGATTAAAGGACTTCTCAACCTCTACAAGTATCAAGTTGCCAAAGAACAGATTAAATGACTCGCCCTCTTAAATCCCAGTCTTTGACGCCACCGATTTTAACTTTAACTCTCTGCCCCAATTCAAAGTCTCCCATTACTAACACTTGCTTATAAGATGGATTTCTACCAATCATCTGTCCTGGTTCTGTACCTTGGTCATCAATTAAAATCTCTCCTTCCCAGGTTAACCACTTCTCATTCTGCATGTGGGCAATATTCTTAAAAATTTCCGCTAATACCCCGGATCGTCTCTTAATTTCATCGCCCCGGATCTGATTCTTCATCTTAGCTGCTGGAGTTTTTGGTCGGGCCCAAAATCGAGAGATGTGTAAAACATCTGGAGAGATTCTGCGAATCAAATTCAAAGTTTCCCAATGCTGTTCTTCACTCTCTCCGGGAAAACCGACGATGACGTCGGTAGCCAGAGTTATTCTTGGAAAATGTTGTCTAAACTCTTTAACCAGATTCAAAAAATCTTCCATAGAATACTTTCGCTTCATGGCTTTTAATATTTCATCATTTCCTGATTGCAAAGGGATATGTAAAAACTTGAAGATCTTTTCATTACTAAAGACTTTCAATAACTCGTCTTTGATTTTTAGCAAATGGTTAGGATTTATCATCCCTATTCTGATCTTAAAATACCTATCGATAGTCACTAACTCTTCCAATAACTTAGCTAAATTAGTATTCAAATCAAAACCATAACAACCGCAATCCTGTGCCGTTAACCAAATTTCTTTAGCTCCTTCCATCAACGCTCTTCGCACTCTCAATTTAATATCTTCAATCGGATAAGAAACTAATTCTCCTCTCGCCGCCTTAGTTTTACAATAACTGCAATTTCCTAAACATCCCCGACAAATAGGGATAATCTCTACGACAGGGTTTTCTCTAACTTTTGGAGCTTTCAAAGAAGGAGTATCTTCTTGAGATAAATTACAAACTATGTTTTCATTCAAAGCTTCTTCTACCACTTCTACAATCTGATCAAATTGGTTGGTTCCAATTAAAGGATAACCTCCCAATTTCTCTGGATCTGCTTGTGCTACGCAACCCGCAACAATAACAATTTTGTAAGAATCCTTATATTTTTCCAACTCTCTCATCAAAGAATTTTCACTAGGGTTTTTAACCGTACAAGAATTCAAGATAATCACATCGGCTTCTTCTGAAT
>JAAOXZ010000024.1 GCA_018221085.1 Candidatus Woesearchaeota archaeon | reverse complement strand
TTTTATGAGGCTAATGGTGAAGGCATAGGAGAATTTGTCATCGGGACAGCTAAAGAAGTGGTGGTTAAAGAACCAGCAGTAGTTGAGGAAGAACCAGAAGTGGTTAAAGAACCAATTATTGAAGAACCTCAACCAGTGGAAAAAACTTTGATTTCTAAAATGGTTTCTTTCTTTAAGAATTTATTTAATTGATAATTATAGAACCATAAAAACTAGACTAAAAGAAAAAATAAAAAAATAAAAAACTAATATCCCCGGCACTTTTTGCAATAATAGCGGTTGGCGTTTTCTACTACAATTCTTTCGCCGCAACCCTTGCAACGCCTTTGTATTTTAAACTTTTTAACCTCTTGAAAGATGTGCTGTTTACCCAGTTTTATCACCTTCTTTTTTTGATTCTAGAAGAAAAAGTTAAACTTATATATAAATTTTGCCCGTTTTTAGGACTAATAACGTCTAAAAGATCATTTTAGGTAAAAAGAATAATAAGGCGATTCCAATCAGAACCATACTTAACCAAATATATCTATGCCAGTTTAAGATTTTCTTTCCATCAAAGTTACCAAAAGGAATTAAATTGAATAAACCTAACCAAGTATTGATGAAAAATCCAATATACAATATAGGGGCCAGCACACTCAATCCCAAAAAGACTATCGCTAAAATGAAATTGACCAAAGGTCCAGCTAAACTGATTTTTCCATTCTCCTTAAGGGTAATTCTCCCCGCAATCATGACTGCTCCAGGTGCAGCAAAAATAAATCCAATTACTGCTGC
This sequence comes from Candidatus Woesearchaeota archaeon, assembly GCA_018221085.1. GTDB lineage: Archaea > Nanobdellota > Nanobdellia > Woesearchaeales > GW2011-AR9 > JAAOXZ01. The sequence goes on along the minus strand of JAAOXZ010000024.1, from coordinate 15,646 downwards.
TAAACCTAACGCTAGATAAAGCATTTGATCAAAGGCACGGAATTCAGCTACACAACCATAATGTTGTGCGACAAATTTGTGTGCTAATTCATGAAATAAAAAACCGATTCCGGCTGTAAAGGCTGAGACTAAAAATAGAATCAAGAAAGTGGGAGATAATATTCTGCTTAAGGTTCCTTCAAATAAACTGATTCCCCCATAAACTAAAGCAAAAGCTAAACTTAGAACCAACCAGGCCTTAGTGATGTCGATTAATTCTAACTTAGAAGTCTTAATTTTCCAAATCTTGATTGTTTTGTGTGTTTCCATTGAGGTTGTCCAAAACCACTTTCTTTAAAGCGCGAGCTTCTTCCTCTATTCCTTGTAACAAAGAAAGATCGGCGAAGTGTTCTTCAGCACATTCTTCGCAGTAAAACTCATTACAGTCTTTGATTTTAAATTCCGCTTCTTTACTACAGATAATGCACTTTTTGACCATTGTTAACCTTAAAATAAACTTCTTTTAAAAAGTTTTTCTTTATACTGAACTTTCGAGCCCAAAACTGCGGACTGTTTGAAATGCTAGGCATTTTAACATGCCAAAAATCTTCGATTTTTAAGCATTTAATCCGTGGATGGGGCTCGAAAGTTGGTATCCTAAAAATCCGTCTTTTGAAGCAAGTGTTTAATCAAACCCTGCACTTTAGTGTGGGGTTAAACACTTGCGACGGATTTTTATGACAACCCCTTATTTTAACAGATACTGTTTTAGTTCTTCAATTTCATGTCCAGTTACAGCACAACCATTAAATTTGGTGGCCCATAAAACAGCGTCCAATAAACTCTTCTTTCCTTCCTTTAATTTTGGGATGTAATCATTAAGAATTCCTAATTTATATGCCACTCCAACTAGTTCAATAGAACGAATAATTTTGATTCCTTTCAATTGTTGGCCAAACTGTTTTATTTTTGCCAGATTCGGAGTCACCGTTCTTTTAAACCGATACTCTAATAGTTTTTTCATTTCTAAGCCATTTTCGATAAACAAACGCAACGTTCTCTCGTCCATAACCACTGCTTCTGCTCCAATTTTCAAAGCAGATACGACCGATTCCATTTCTCCGACTTGAATAATATCTAAATTTTTGTTTTTAATCTTGAAAGAAGTATCGGCGATATTTTCCAATTCCTTAGCTTTTTTCTGAGGGATATCTTTATAGATTTCTAAGACGCCGTCCTTAATCAATTTTGAAACTTGTAATGCTTCAAATTGAAAACGCTTCACTTTCATGGGTCTATCAATTAATTCTTTTCTCACCGAAGGAGTAATGTAAAATTTACCGCCAAACTGTTCTTTTAATTTGGGCAAAATCCAGACTAATCTAGACATTACTAAGGAGATTATTGGTCCAGTGTCAAAAAAGATTGCTTTATTTTCCATTTTGAATATTAAATATTTTAAGTGCAGTAGCCATTCTTTTTTTGGCAGGAACAGCTTCATGATGCGTTTCTATGACCATAGTTTTTCCGGCATATTGTTGTAGGTCCCAATTAGATAGTCCCATCAATCCCGCAGCTTGACCGAGGGAGAGACCTTTTTGCAGCAGGACAGTTCCTTTTTTTATCTTGGCAGCTTGCATAACATCTTGTAAATGTTCTTTTACTTTAGCATTACATTTTCTAACCAGAGAGTATAGTAATTTGATGCCATGATTATACTTTCCCAAATTCCCTTGTTCTAAAGAAGTTTTAGCCATCCGTAAGTCTTTTAATACGCCTTGGCAATCTTGAGGAGTCATATTTTTGGCTATTTTATACAAAGAATAAACTAGTACCGTCACTGAAATCATATCTAAATCTTTGTGTAAGGCTACTCCTTCTACTGCATGATTACTTAATGCCTTCAATTCTTCTACGTCTTTAGGTTCTTTTACTTCTAGAATACTGATTGTTTTAGAAAGGAGTTCTAAAATCTCTTTCTTAACTACCTCTTTCATTATTAGTCTTATTTTTTTGATTCTTATAAAAGTTGTTGTTTTTTGAGTGTAAAATTCAATAAGTTTTTAAAACAAGTAATTTTTTAAAATATCAATGGGCTGGTAGTACAATCTGGTAGTATACTCGGCTGGCAGCCGAGAGATTCCGGGTTCAAAGTAATTACCTATGAAAATCCCGGCCAGTCCATTTTTTTCATGACTTCTACAAGGCCAGAATAATTCTTCCCAATGTTGATATCAAACTTAGGATTCATTTTCTTGGGAGTTGGTTTGTCAGAACGGTAGAGGGTGATATACTGATCTATAACTTTTCTTTTTTTACAACTTTCTAAAACACCTAACATCGCTTCGTCTTCCTCTGAATCGCCTTTGATAAAATAACCTGGAAAGGAATGTCGCATCATCAAACGTTCTAAACTTTTTTCTTTATCAAAACACTTGCCCAGTACTTCATTGAATCCGAGAAATTTACCATAAGCGGCAGCAATTGGAACAATGTTTCTCGTTAGGTAAACTTTGTAGTGGTGGGGGTTGTGATGGGACAATAATTGATAAAAGTCTTCCACGCCAGGATAAAGAGATTGTCGAATAGTTTCGGGATCAAATTTAGCCACTGCCTTTTGGATTTCTGCTTCGTCTTTCAAAAATCGTTCAATATAGCCTTTCCAGGCTTTCGATTCTCCACTCTTACTAAATTTTGCCGGTGCTCCCTGCGTTAAGGACCACCAAATAAATCGTGGGTCGAATGCTCTTGTAGTCTTTAAATCACCATAAGCTAGTTTTTTAGCAGGAGATTTAGCGTCACAATCATCTAAATCGGAAACACAAATCCCACAACTAAGAATCTGCTCTGCTAGAGTAGTTTCATCTAGGTCTTCTCTGACTGCTAACCAGACTCCATCTTTAGGTTCTATAAGGAATTTCATTTTAATTAAAATGGGGCCGCGAGGATTTGAACCCCGATTATAAGGCCCCCAGCCTTATGTGCTACCAAGTTACACTACGGCTCCAATAAAGAACCAATCTTGAAGTATATTTAAAAAAATTTCTAATGAAATTTAAAAAACGGCGGTAATTCAAGATTTTATCGGCTAAGTAGCTTAGCTGAATTATTTCTTTCTGGGTGTATTGACTTTTGATATTCCATCTACAATATTCATTAATGTTAATTAACGTTAAATTTATATACTTGTGGGTTTTGCTGGTAATATGGCAAACAAACATGGACAGATTGGAATTTCGTTGAATGGCAATTATGATTTCATATTAGAACAGATAAAGAAAGTAAAACCGGAACTGTATAACAATAGTGAGGTTGTCAAAGAAGCACTGAGAAAGTATTGGGAATCCTTAAATGTTGATAATTTTTTGATACCTCACAAGGTTGCAAAGCTAATTAAAGAAAAGAAGATCGCTGTAAAAATTAACGATAAAACGGGAAGAATTAAGATTGAGTACAACACTGATTTATCTGAGGAAATTCAGCAAGCAATTCCTTATGCTGTTGATCGAATAATGGAAGTTGGATTTAAAGAAATGCAAAAGAGAAAACTTAATAAATCAGTTCTAAAATAAGACTAACAACGGCCCTGTAGCATAGTTTGGTAGTGCGCACGATTCAGAAATGAATGCGAAACTGATATCAAATGTGTAGACATCGTGAGGTCCCGTGTTCAAATCACGGCAGGGCCATTTTTAATTTATTAAATTTCTCGAGATGTTTGGGATTCTGTGGTTTAACTTCTGAAAACCATCTTTCAGCCATCCCTTCTCCCCTTATAATTATCCTATAAAGATTTTGCCAACCTTGTTTTTCACGATTTTCTTTGTAACAACCAAAATTATATCCAAGATTCTTTAAAACAATCTTTAATTGTTCAATAAATTTTTTCGAAATTGAAGCCATTTCAATTCTAGGATAAGGTTTGCCTCGTTTATTCTCGATATATAAACAACCATCTGTGTCAAAATACCCCCGTAAGAAACTTTTTGCCAATTTATTATTAGAACTTATTTGGGGCGGAATTGAAAAGTTTAATTTTTTGCCCAAAGGTAAATTCAAAACTTTACTTTTATAATCAACTAGCTCATTAGACCAAATTTGGAAACCGTAAACACCACAAGAAGGCATTTCTCTTAAACTCAAATCCAAATTAAATAACTTTTTATATAAAAATTTAATTCTCGAATTGTAGTGTTTTTTATCATCTATTAAATGGCCCCGTAATTGATATAGGCCCCTATCATTGTAATAATTCATACTTCCATCTCCAAGATGTAAACCAATTTCTTCTGCAAGGAGAGAGGTTATTTTTGTTGGAAAAGTTAAATTTTTCATTTTTTAATTCAATATAATGAGGGGTTTATATATTATATCTGAAGATGTCTAGTTGTCTACTATCAATGAGCCCACATACTTTAATTATTACTTTCAATCATATATTCTCCTGTGCGTAAATCTTTAAATACCAGTTGTCATTTTGAAATACGTAAAATCAGGATTAACTTGAAAATAGTAAAATTGGGGTGGACATTATGAAAAGAATAATAAAAAAAAGTGTAATTTTTTTAACATTAATAGTTACTTTTATCTTTCTAACGGGTTGTTTAGATTATAAAGCGTATCAACCATTAGAAAAAGAATCTGGCGAAGCGGATTTGCTGAGCGAGATTGCTGAAATAGAAAAAGAACTAGGCATTATTGAAGACGTAGCCGCAGAAGGGTTACCTGAAGAAGAGGAAATAGAAGTTCCTTTAGACGAAGAAATTGATTTATCTAATTTGCAAAAGATAAACGTTAATGAAAACGAACTAGTAGATCTGAAACTGAAAGTTGAAGACCCCGATGAAGATGAAATCGAATACTCTTTTTCCTTACCTTTAAACGAATTAGGTAAATGGAAAACTAATTATGGAGATGCAGGGGAGTATGTAGTTTCAATTACGGCAACCGATGGGAAATTAACTGCCAGAAAAGACATCTTATTAGTTGTTAACAGAATGAATGTTCCTCCAGTGATTAAAGCAATCCAAGACCGAACTATCAAGGAAGGCGAAACTGTAGCCGTAGAACCTCAAGTTATTGATCCTAATAAAGATCAAGTAACAGTTACTGTTTCTGGACCCTTATCTGACAATACTTGGGAAACAGATCACACCAGTGCGGGCGAATATGAAATCATAGTTACTGCTTCCGACGGTGAACTAGAAAGCAAAGAAACTTTCTTGTTAACTGTGACTGACGTCAATATGCCGCCAGAAATGACTGGTTTAGAAGACATCACTATTGAAGAAGGAGAAACGGTGGAGATTAAACCCTTAGTAACTGATCTAGATAACGATGACGTGAGTTTATCTATCTCTAATCCAGTGGGAGACGATGGTGTTTGGGAAACCAAATACACTAGTCATGGTGTTTACAAAATAACAGTAACGGCTGATGATGGCAAGGATCAAGTGATAAGAACCATTACTTTGACTGTAGAAGATGTCAATATGCCGCCAGAAATTATTGAAGTGAGACTTGGTTAAAATTTTTGGAACAACAATGATTTCAAACAAACTAAAATTAGTTTTGGTACTCTTTCTTTTTCTTTTTATTGTTAATATTTCGTATTCATTAACTACTTTAACAGTAACGGAAGAAGACTTAGTTAAGATAGAACCTTTAGCAGTCGATCCAGACGAAGATGAAATAACTTACCAGTATTTTGATCCATTAAACGAAAGTGGAGAATGGCAAACCGATTTAGATGATGCCGGAACTTACAATACTCAAATTGTTGCTTCAGATGGAAACTCTCAAACTGAAGAGGAACTAATCATTGTTGTTAGAAACAAAAACCAACCTCCAGAGATAGAAGACAAAAAAATTGCAGTAAAAGAAGGAGAAACCATAGACCTTAAAGAATTAATTTCAGATCCTGATGAAGAAGATAGTTTAAAATTAACTTTTCAAGAACCCTTTGATAATCAAGGAGTGTGGGAAACTACTTATTCTGATGCGGGAACATTTCAAACAGAAATCACTGTTTCTGATTTAGAAGACAGAGTTACTAGAGTAATTGAAGTAGAAGTTATTAATAAAAATCGTTTACCAGAAATAATCTCTTCTTTTTCTGAAAGCGAAGCCGTTCCATTGACCGAAGATTCGACTTTTGAATTCAGTGTTTCTGCTCAAGACGAAGATGGCGATAATTTAGTTTATTCTTGGCAATTGGGCGAAAAAGAAGTTTCTCAAGAAGCTTCATTTGAATATTATTTTGATTTTGATTCAGCGGGTGAACATGATTTAATATTGACTATTGCCGATCAAGAATCAGAAATAGAAGAACTTTGGATTTTAGAAGTGAAAGATGTTAACCGCCCCCCAAAAGTAGAATTGATGGACATTATTGTTAATGAGGGAGAAAAAATAGTTTTACAATTACTCGAAACAGATGGCGATGGCGATTTGTTAACTTATACCTTTCCGTTTCCTTTTGATGAGAATGGTGTTTGGGAAACCACTTATGATGACGGAGGGGAGCATTTAGTAGCCATTAACGTTTCTGATGGAGAATTAACTGTAGAAATAGAGGTCGATATAACTATTAATGAAGTAGATCGAAAACCACTAATAAATCTGGAAGATGAAATGACCATTAATGAAAACGAAGAATTGCTTTTAGATTTAGGTAGCCTGATTTTAGACCCAGACAATGATGAACTGAAAATTGATATTCAAGATCTTCCTGAAGGTGCTGTCATTTTAGATAATATCTTAGAATGGCAGCCCTCTTATGATTTAGTGCAAAGAAAAAGCACTTTCTTTACTAATCTATTGAATAAATTAAGGATTGAGAAGTATTTTTTATTCCGAAATAAAAAAGTAGACCTGTTTATTACTGCTTGTGGCAAAGAACTTTGTTCTGAACACAATTTAAAACTCCAAGTGAACAATGTTAACAGAAAACCATTGTTAACAGAAATGGAAGGCCTCACTTTTACAGAACTGGAAGTCCTTCGTTTAGATCCTCAAGCCACAGACTTAGATGGCGATTTTATTAAGTATGAATTTGGAGAACCTTTTGATTCCTGCGGAGAATGGCAAACTAGTTTAGAAGATGAAGGAAGCTATACTGTTAAGGTTACGGCTTCAGATGGTTATTCTACTGATACCAAAGAAGTATCATTGACTGTACTAAACAAAAACCGACAACCTACTTTAGAAATAGTAGAAGATTATTTTGAACTAAACGAAGATCAACCCTTGTCTTTAAATGTTAATGCTTTTGATCCGGATAATGACGATTTAATCATTCGGGCAGAAAATCTTCCAGCCGGAGCATCTTTCAAAGATCAAACTTTTTCCTGGATTCCAGCATTCGATACCGTAGGAAAAGAAGAATACTCCCAATTTGTAGTTAATTTTATTGCTTCCGATGAAGAGTTCGATGTAGTTCATCCAGTAACTTTCGTGGTTAAAGATACTAACCATATTCCAGAAATAACGGATTATTCCCCTGCTGGAAATTTAATCACTACTGTAGATGAACCTGTAACTTTCTCTATTACGGCAAATGATGTCGATGAAGATGAATTAATGTATCGATGGGACTTCGGCTTTTGGGATAATTCCATAGAAGGCCCAGATGCAATCCAAAGAACTTTTAAGACTCCTGGAACAAAAACTGTTAAAGTGACCGTCAGCGATGGAAGTAATTCTGTAGAAGTAAAATGGAACGTTGAAGTGAAATCATTGCCCGGTCTAAGCGAGCCAGAAACCCTTAGCTTGGATGAAGTTGAAGAAGTGGCAGAAGTCATTGAAGAACCTCAAGAAACACAGGAAGTTGCAGAACCTAAGATAGAGGAATTGGAGGCACCAACACCAACTTGTCCGGAACATGAACCTTGTCCTAAAACTGCTCCGTTCAAACCACCTTTTAAGGTGTATGTAGTTAGTTCTTAAACAATTGTCACACAGCATTTTATGGGAAAAGAAATTTTAGATACATTTATAAATATAATTTTAATTGCTGAGATTACTGATGTTACTGACTTATAGAAAAGAAGTAGAAGAAATGATTAATCTTCTTAGAAATGCTAGTAATAGAGAAATTCTTCCTAGGTGGGGAAAAGTAAATGCTAAACAAAAAGGAGATAAAAAAGGATTCAAAGATATTGTAACAGAAGCAGATACTGAAGCAAGTAAGTATATCTTGGATAAGATTAGATCCAAATTTCCTGGATCATATAGTGAAGAACATAAATTTTCTGACAGATTCCAACATGATTTAATTTGGCAAATTGATCCAGTTGATGGAACTGATGAATTTTGCGAACAGATTGCCGATGGATACGCTTGTCATGCAGCATTACTCCAAAAATTAGAAGACAATACTTTTTTCCCAGTTGCAGGAATAATCTATTTGCCAGGCGTAGATAAACTTTGGTATAATGATGGTTCTGATGAAGTTGTTTTTGTTAATGGTGGAAGAAGAGTAGCTATTCCTCGGATTACACGAAATGAACTTAATGGATATGTCAGACAAGTTGATCAAGACAAAAAATTGATTAGTTTTTATAGGGAATTGGGTAAATCATTAAAATTAAAGACAAAAGTTCTTCGGAGGGGTGGAGCGGGTGCATCAATCTCAGATTTACTTGAAGGGAAAATTAACCTTATTGTGATGAATTATAATTATACAAAAGAATGGGATTTGGCCATGGCAGAACCAATTATTAAAGCGAGGGGCGGATTTATTTGCGACCTCGAAGGTAATAAATTTACATATAATAGACAAAATTCACCTGGAAAAGATGAACCGTATAATCTCAATGGTTATGTAATTTCAATTGTGTTTAAGAAAGATGAAATAATTCCACACATACCCAAAGATTTGCTGGTTGATAGATTATGATAATAAACATTGATCAAAACCCGGTCCTATAACTGCTCCGTTTAAACCACCTTTTAAGGTGTATGTAGTTAGTTCTTAAACAATCAATAATAAAAACAAAAAATTTATAAAAAGTTTAACTTCCTTCGGATACATGCCATCAAAAAATTTAATGGATAGAATAGCTTCTTGTTTTATTGGTTTAGGCATTGGTATTGGTGCAAGGCTACTTTCTCAAGATTATAATTCAACTTCATATTTTGTGGGTTTTTCTTTAGCAGGAGCAGGTGGAGTTTTAATACCGTCCGTCAAAGGCACAGGAAAAGATGAGGTCTGGAGGGGACTTGCTTGTTCTTGGGGAAGTTACACCGCAGGATATTTTGTTACAGATTATTTATTAAAGACAACTCAATGATTGTCTTCATAATAATCTCTTAATCCAAAAAGTATTTAACTACTATCTTTTCCTAATTTTTTATGATCAATGAAGTAGTAGACTTAGCTTTGGACACTATTAACAAAAAGAAGCAAGCGATAGTTTTCGCTCCCAGTCGCGCTTCGGCAGAAAAGACCGCCGAAGATATTTCTAAAGAAACGAAAATCTCATTACCTAAATTTTCTCAACAAGTCTTGAAGGCAGTTTCTTCGCCCACCAAACAATGTCAAAGATTATCTCGTTGTGTTAAAAAAGGAGTAGCTTTTCATCATGCCGGTTTAACACAAAAACAAAAAGATCTCGTTGAACAAGAGTTTAAGAAAGGAAACCTCAAAATTATTTGTTCTACCCCTACTTTAGCCATGGGAGTGAGTTTTCCCGCTTTCAGGGTGATTATTAAATCATTAAAACGTTATTCCGGAAGATGGGGCATGGATTGGATTCCCGTTCTGGAATATCATCAAATGGCCGGTCGTGCTGGAAGACCGGAATTTGAGTCGGAAGGAGAAGCTATTTCGGTGGTGAAAAGTGAAGCCGACAAATTAGAAGTTCATGAGCGTTATGTGTGTGGCCAACCAGAAGACATCTTCTCCAAATTAGCTGTAGAACCAGTTTTGCGAACCTATTTATTATCTTTAATTGCTACGGGCATTGTTAATTCCAAGAAAACTGTGATGGAATTTTTTTCTAAGACTTTTTGGGCTTTCCAATTTAAGGACATGGACAAATTAAAGTTGATTATTGATAAGATGCTGCATTTATTGGAAGGATATGAGTTCATCAAAATTTCCGGAGACATAAACAATCCCGAATCAGATTTTGTTTCAGCAAATGATTTGAATAACCAAGGAGAAGAGAAAGAAATTTTGATTAAAGCCACTCCGATTGGACACCGAGTTTCTCAACTATATCTCGATCCGATAACTGCCCATCAATTGATAGAAGGTTTGAAGAATTGCAATGAAGAAATAGCTAGTTTTTCTTTTTTACAAATGATTTCTAATACTTTTGAGATGTTTCCCTTGTTTAGAGTGAGAGTAAAAGAAGCAGAAGAGATTCAAGAAAAATTAGTTGAGAATTATAAACACTTATTACAATCAGAACCCACTGTTTATGACCCAGATTATGATGATTTCATGAATTCTATTAAAACAGCTCTGTTCTTTGAATCTTGGATTGATGAACAAGGCGAAGATTTTCTTTTAGAGAAATATAATGTCCGTCCGGGAGAAGTTCACACCAAAATTGCCATCGCCGATTGGCTGCTTTATTCTACTTCCGAATTAGCTCGATTACTTCAATTTCAGCCGCTTTTGAAAGAAATCAATAAACTTAGGGTCAGAGTAAAATACGGCGTGAAAGAAGAACTATTGCCCCTTCTGAGGTTGAAGGGAGTGGGTAGGAAGAGAGCCCGGAAACTACATAATAACAGAATCAAGAACCTCAAAGACCTTCATAACACCTCTTTATTGATTTTGACTAAATTAATTGGTCAAAAGACTGCAGAATCAATTAAAGAACAAGTAGAAGGGGAGACACCAGTAGTTCCTAAAGGAAAAAGAACTGGGCAATTAAGTATCAAGAAATATTAAGACTCAGAACCAAGTAGTTGTTCTACTTTTTTACAGTAAACATCTAAATCCACAATGGCCTTTGTTAAAGGTCCCTTGGGAAGAGCAGAATTATCAATTTTTTGTCTATATTCATCGCCGTCACACGCCGGACAACTATCGCTCAGACCCATTCCAAAACCTTGTGCACCACAACAATGCTCAGGAAAATAAGTTAAAACAGTGGTTTCTCTGTCATAATGGGCATTTCTCTTAAGGCCACTCAACTTTTTAAGAGCAATCTCCATCCCAGAAGACGAAACAATTACTTCGTAGTCTTTTTTGGCGTGACTAAACTCCAATGCAGTAACTTTTCCTTCTTCCATCACTAATTTTTTTACAACGATGTCTTCTAACATATTAGTTTACATTAACCAAGTTATAAATAAATATTTTGTATTTGTAATATGTATTTTAAAGTTAACAAGAATCGGTCGCTTAAATTTATAATCCACGAAATATTTATAAATAACCTTCATTCTGAATAGAACATGGCACGAATAAGAAAATTTGCAGCATATCATAGCTTAGAACGACCTTATACTCGAGTTAGTAAATTCACTAAAAAGAATTTTGTGCGGGGTGGATTTCCCCAAATGAAGATTGTACGGTTTGAAATGGGCAACCCTAAGGGAGAATTTGATACTACGGTCAGACTAAATTCTAAAAGAAGTATGAACATTCGACATAATGCCTTTGAATCCGCTAGAATGACATCTAATGGTTTATTAGAACGAAATTTAGGCAAAGAATATCACCTTAAAATTAAAGTATATCCTTTCCACGTTCTGAGAGAAAACCCTTTAGCTGCAGGGGCTGGAGCTGACAGAATGAGTACTGGAATGAAAAAATCATTTGGTAAATCTATTGGTTCTGCTGCTCGAGTTAAAGAAGGCCAAACCATCATGGAAGTTCGTGTTAATAAAGAAAATATTATTTTGGCTAAAGAAGCATTAAAAAGGGCCTCTAAAAAATTCCCTTGTTCTTTTAAAATCGTTGTGGCCGAGTAAATAAACGATGAAAAATATCCATGTGGGAATAATTCTGGATGGTAATCGTCGTTGGGCAAAAAAGAATTTATGGAAACCCTGGGAAGGCCATAATAAAGGTTCTGAAAAATTTGAAAAATTATTAGATTGGATTTTAGAATTAGGCATTAAAAGAACTAGCCTGTATTGTTTTTCTATTCAAAATTTTACCCGTCCGGAAGAAGAAAAGAAACACTTATTTGATATTTTTAGAAAAGCAGTGGATGATTTAACGACTGATTCAAGAATTGATGAAAACGAAATTAAAATTAGATTTGTGGGGCGTATTAATCTCTTTCCCTCAGATATTCAAGAGAAAATGCAAGCGCTTATGGAGAAAACCAAGAATCACAATCAGCATACGGTCAATTTTGCCATGGCTTATGGTGGCAGAGAAGAGATTATAGATACCGTTAACAAATTTCTTAAGGAAGGAAAAACAGAAATTACTTCAGAAGAGTTTCAAAAGGAACTATGGGTCCCAGAAGATTTAGATATTGTAATTCGTACTTCTGGAGAACATCGCCTTAGTAATTTTTTCCCATTCCAAACTACTTACGCTGAATTATTCTTCTTAGAAAAACACTGGCCAGATTTTGAAAAAGAAGATTTAGTTAGAGTTTTAGCTGAATTTGAAGAGAAAAGGCAGAGAAGATTTGGGAAGTAATCCATCAAAAGGTTTTTATAATTCTGAATTCTCACATTAATTGAGGGTCAGATGTACTACAAAAAGGTCGAAGATGTCTTTAAGGAACTAAATACTTCTAAAAAAGGTTTAACTAGTCAGGAAGCAGATCTCCGTTTACATCGATATGGTTTAAATGAACTCCGAGAAGAAGAGAAGATACATCCGCTGATCATTGTTCTGGAACAATTCAAAAGCCCATTAATCTGGATTTTGTTAGTGGCGTTAGTGATTTCTATGTTTATTCAAGAATTTGTCGATGCCGCAGTGATTGGAATAATTGTCATTTTAAATGCTATCTTGGGTTTTGCTCAAGAGTACCGGGCAGAAAAAGCTATTGAAGCTTTGAGAAGAATGGCTTCATTGAAAGCTAAAGTAATGAGAGATGGTAAAGAAATCATTATTGACGCTGTCCGCTTAGTTCCTGGAGATATTATTCTTTTGGAGACTGGAGATAAAATACCGGCAGATTCTAGATTGATCGAGATTCATAATTTTCAAACTCAAGAAGCAGCTTTAACTGGAGAATCAGTGCCCGTAAAAAAAGATATCCGGATGGTTCCTAGAAAAACTCCGGTGTCAGATAGAAAGAATATGGTTTATTCTGGAACTATCATCACTAAAGGTCGGGGAGAAGCCATTGTTGCTTCCACCGGTATGGAAACCGAATTTGGTAAAATTGCTACTTTAATCGAACAAGCCACAGAAAAATTAACTCCCTTACAAAAGAAATTAAGAAATCTAGGTCGGTATTTGACTATTGCTGTAGTTCTTGTCGCCGTAGTTACTTTTTTCGCTGGAATTTTTACTGGTAAAGAAGTATCGTTCATGTTAATTACTGCTATTGCTTTGGCCGTAGCAGCCATTCCAGAAGGACTTCCCGCAGTAGTCACCATTGCGTTATCTATTGGCGTCCAACGAATGGTTAAACGTAATGCTTTGATAAGGAAATTACCTTCAGTAGAAACATTGGGCGTAGTTAATGTGATTTGTTCTGATAAAACTGGTACTTTGACTCACAACCAGATGACTGTAACTAAAATTTGGGCTAATGATAACGTATATGGCGTAACTGGTTCGGGATACCAGAAACAAGGAGCGTTTGTTTTAGATAATAAATTGGTTAGTCCAGAATCCCTTAAAACTATTTTGCAATGTGGTGCTCTTTGTAACGATGCCAAATTAAAAGACAATGAAGGAAGAATAGAAGTAATTGGCGATCCTACTGAGGCGGCATTAATTGTTTCTGCAGAAAAATCAGGTTATGCTTCGAAAACTCTTAGCAAACAGTTTCCTCGAGTGGATGAGGTCCCTTTTTCTTCTGAAAGAAAAATGATGACCACCATTCACAAAACAGGCAATAAAAAGATTTCTTTTACCAAAGGAGCACCAGATATTATTATTGAACAGTGTAACCGTATTTTAATCCAAGGCAAATTAGAACGGATGACTAAGCAAAGAAAAGCAGAGATTCTAAAACAAAATGAAAATTTTGCCAAAGAAGCATTACGGGTTCTGGGTTTTGCTTATAGCGACGATATCAGAGAACCAGAAAGAGATATGATTTTTCTGGGATTACAAGCCATGATTGACCCGCCGAGAAAAGAAGTTAAAGAATCCATCCAGAAATGTCGAGAAGCAGGCATTAGAGTAATTATGGTTACTGGCGACCACGTAGTTACTGCTCAAGCGATTGCAGATCAATTAGGAATCACCGGAAAAGCAGTTACTGGTCAAGACATCAATAAAATTGATTTGGAGAAAGAAATTGATCAAATAGCTATCTTTGCCAGAGTGAATCCAGAACACAAAATAAAAATTGTTGAAGCATTAAAAAATAAAAAATATGTCGTAGCGATGACTGGTGATGGAGTAAATGATGCCCCCGCGATTAAAAAAGCTGACATTGGTATCGCCATGGGAATCACCGGCACCGATGTGGCTAAAGAAGCTTCCGACATGATTTTAACTGATGATAATTTTACTTCCATTGTTAATGCGGTGGAAGAAGGACGAAACATTTTCGACAATATCAAAAAATTTGTTATTTACTTACTTTCTTCTAATTCCGGAGAAGTGCTCACTATTTTTATTGCTATACTAATTGGAATTCCATTACCTTTACTGGCAGTGCAAATTTTATGGATAAATTTAGTTACTGATGGTGCTCCAGCTACTGCTTTGGGAGTGGAACCTCCAGAACAGAAAATTATGCAGCGGGCTCCACGAAAGAGCAGAGTTGGCATTCTTAGTGGATATAATGTCGGATGGATTGCCGTAGTCGGTTTAATAATGATGATCGGAACCCTGGGCATCTTTTATTATACTCTCAAAACCGGCGGTTGGGCCGGAGAAGTGATTGATTTGCAGAATCCCCCATATTATTACTTTCATGCCATTACTATGGCCTTCTGTACTCTGGTGATGTTTCAACTATTTAACGTCATTAATTGTAAAACACTGAAAGCTTCTGTCTTTAAAGGAGGTTTGTTTTCTAATAAATGGTTAATTGGGGCAATTTTGTTTTCGTTAGGGTTACAATTAATAGTAGTTTATGTTCCTTATTTGGATCAGGTGTTTGGTACTGTTCCTTTATCTGTGATGGATTGGGTGTTAATTGTGGCGGTAGCTTCTTCAGTATTGTGGCTCGGAGAGATTATTAAGTTGGTTAAAAGAGAGAAACAAGATTTATAAATATTAGAATAATTCTTTTTAAAAAGAGGATAGAATGTTTATTGGAATAATCTTATTATTATTGGGTTTAGCAGTTTTATTAATTTGGAAAGGTTCTGATTGGATTACTGATTCTTTAATCCCCGTAGCTAATAAGTTAGGAACACACTATATTGCTATAACTACGTTATTAGTTTCTTTTATCTTAAGCATTCCCGAACTCTTTACCGTTATCTATTCTGGTCTGGCTGGTCACCTTAATCTGGGTTTGGGAGTTATCATCGGTTCGGTGATGATTAATATTGGTTTAACCACCGGATTGAGTGCTAGTTTCAAACCCTTAACTGTGGAGAAACC
>JAAOXZ010000023.1 GCA_018221085.1 Candidatus Woesearchaeota archaeon | reverse complement strand
TGTTCGTTCCAGAAGGACAAAAGGTAAAATGTGATGCGGATGGTTGGATTTCTCCACAAGAAGAAAGTGACTTGATTAAGATATTTGAAGCAGAAAAAGGTATTGAAGGGTTTACTCGGGATATTCAAATGGTGGTTAATGATTTTGACAAGTATCAACAAGGGGAATTTAATGATCGTGGTTTATGGTTGAAACCGATTGGTAAAGATTTGCATATTTTAATGGTAAAAAACCAAGAAGCCTTACGCAAAAAGAGCAAAGAACTTCCCGGAAGTGGAGTGAGTGAAGATGTTGAAGGATTTTATAGGGGAAATAATACTACTATTTACCAACCCTTAACTACTGATGTTTTTGAAGCAAGGGGGGAAAACATTTCTTTAACCCACTTCATCGAAACTTTTCAACATGAAGTAGGACATGACAAACTGTTATCTGATAAAGAATTCTCTGCGCAAAGCAATGAATATTATTTTAATCTTAAAATGTACTCTATGAATAGCACTATTGGTTTAGAATTTTTAAACCGGGTTCTTTGTGAAGAATGGCGGGAAAAAGCCGGAGAATTTAGCGATGGTTACGGCCATTATTATCGGTTAGGATGTATCGCTCTTTATTACCAAGCTAATAAAGTAGGAGGTAATTTAGAAAAAGCATTAGAGATAATTATGAATGCTCCCTCCCTCCATACAGAAAAGGATTTAATAGAACAAATCAACCAAAAATATCCTAATTTAAGAATCGCTTATCAAAGTGAATTTGAAGAATTGGTTACTAAGGAAGGATTTAGAGATAGTTTTAGCGAATTGGATAATCAGGAATTTTCAGAGATAGTGGATTACTGGATGGCTTATGTGAAATTTTATACTTATCTATCTAATAAACGCGATGAGACAGAGTATCAAGAAAATTTTGATAAAGCAAAAGAATTATTTCATGCTTTTTTAGATAATCATGAGCACCCTAATTTAAGGGCAAGAGTGATTCGATATCTGACTTTTCAACATGATATAGAAAAAAACAAAAGCATTGATGCCTTTTGGGACGAATTATATTCCCAAGAAGAAGAAGAAGTAGATTGGGATAAAGTTGATCCCTTACTGCGAGAGATGTACGCTTCCTGTAAAACTATTATCGATCTGAATCAACCCTTTCCCTGCGAATATGATTATGTAGAATGTCCATATTTTGCTTCTCAGCGTCTGCCAGAACATGTGATTGCTTATTTTGATCTGTTGGGACATAACAATTACTTAATCGGAAGAAAGGTAGTTAGTATTGATGAATTACTGGATTTGGGAGTGGAATTTGTGGATAAATTTTATGCAGACGGAGATTTCTCTTATGAAAAATTACCAGATACTTTGGCTTTTGCTGGTATTTGGACAAATTATCGGACTGGAATGTTATTTAAAACGAAAGCTCATCAAGTTATTACCCCAGAAGATTATACAAAAAATTGCCAGATGGCTAAACAATTTTTAGAATATGTACAAGCCGGTTCTTGCGAAGTGGTAGAAGATGTAGAGAAAAGAGAAGCCTGTTGGAATCACCTCCGGTTTAATTTTTATGATTTTGCACAAGAACAGATAGATGAATTCAGCGATTGTACTTGGCCACCTGAGGAATAAAATGTTACAAGAAATAATTAAAAGTTTGAAAACTGCAGCCCTAGTGGGGGCAAGTGTGTTAGCTTTTGCTACGCCGGTGCAGGCGGAAGAGTTACCTACTTCGGGGGCAGTGGAAGTAAATGTGGGAAGTAAAAGAAATACTTTAATGGGTAGAAATTTTTCCGAAGGTTATCATTTTGAGTTTGGTATAATGGGGAAAATTAAATTTGATTCAAAGAGCGAATTAAAAATAGAAAGTCGTTTGGAATTAGACCGTCTTAATTTTGTTGATGGCAAAGGAGATATAACAACTGGAGATTTAGAAGCAAAGGTTACCTTAAATAAACATTCTCAATTTAATGGAGGTACTGCCACCATCGGTTGGGGTGTGGAGGTTGATGGTTACAATTCAAAACAGACTTACGATGGTGTTGATGTAACGATAGAAAATATTACTTTAGGTCTGGTATTAATTTCAACGGTAGATTCTCAATATGTGGATTTTAATTCTTCATTATCGGCAGGAGGAGGTAAGGCGGGTAATAATGTTCACGGAACTAATGGCGCAATCAAAACTAAACTGAAGTTAGGATTAGATTTTGATTTGAGAGATTTAGTTGGAGTGCCATTAAAATTAGGTACTTATGGTGAAGCTAAGATTACTTTTTTAGAAATTAAAGATGTAAATCGGAGTGATTACAATCTTGCAGTAGGAGTAATATTAAATTATAAAATAGCTCCCGATCTTTCTGCTCAACTAGGTTACGAACATAGCCAACATTACGGTAATCAAGATAATGTAAAAGGAGAAATTGTTAAAGGCGGTTTCAAGATTGTGTTTTGATTATTTATTCTTGTTTCGGCCACGACTTTTTATTTTAAAAGTTAAAAGAATTGTAACTCATCTAAAAGTTTCATTTTTAAATTAAATTATTTTTTAGCATGGGCCGTTACATATTCAAGAGCCTTATTATGTTGAGGAAAATACTCCAATATTGCCTGGTAGTGTGCGGACACCATATCAAAACGTTCTTCACCTAAATTCTCATCAGCTAGAATTCCTTCTGGGAGTTGTTCCATTTTTTTAAGAACTCCTTCTAAGTTATTGGGGTCTCTATGATTCCAAAGATGAGTAATATTTCTTTTTGCTATTTTTAATAATTCTGGTTTCATTTTTACCTCCAAAATATGTTTACTCTTAGAAATTGAACAAGTATATAAAAGTTATTTATTTTTATTTCTGCCGCGGCTTTTTACTTTCTCGAAGCGTTCTAGAATTTTGTTGTATTCGGGGTAAGCTTTTTTGTAGCTTTCGATAACGTTTTGGAAAACTTGCGGATAAATTTTATGGTGTTTGCTTTCTAAGGCTCTATCTAAAAGGAACAAGTCAACAGCTTTGTCTTCAGCTCTATTTGAGAAAAAGGATAAACCAAAATCCAGAAAATTAATTTCTCCGGTTTCTTGATGTTGGATCATATTAGAAGTAGTTAAATCTCCGTGAATGATGTCGTTTTGGTGGAGGACGGCAATCTTCTTACCAATTTCCTGAGCTAAGATTTGGTAATCTCCTTCGATAACATCCTTGAGTTGTTCTCCAGGAACGAAATCCATGAAGATAGACATTCTTTTATCGCAAAATTCGTGTAAGTGTGGAGCAGGAAAGTTAAGGTCGGCTAGTTTGGTGAGAATTTTAGCTTCTCGGCGAGTTCTAAACTTTCGTAAAGCAATATCAATATGGGGAAGACGATAGCCTTTGCTCAGTCTTTCTTTTAAGATTCTACTTTTGTCTAAGTAAAGTACTGCTTCGGCACCTTGAGCTATTTTTTCCATAAGATTGCTTTAGGGGGTGTTTCTTTAAAAAGTTTTCTTGCTTGATTTCGAAATGTTTATATATCAGTAATTGCTCGATGGATAAAAAGTTGATTTTTAGATGTTTTAATATTTATATAGGAGGACAATAAAATGGGAGTAGGAAAGAAAGTTTGCGATACAATTACTGTTTTGGGTATAGCGGGAGTTCTTTCAGGTCTAGGGGGAGCAGTATACTACTCTGCTTCTGAACCGGAAAGTACTCCAGAAATCGGACTAGCGATGAAATTAGAATACAAAATTAATCGTTTAGAAAATCATTTAGAAAGAAACATAATGCGTGACAATAAACAGTTTAATAACCCTAAGGCGAATGAACTTTTTGGTGATGCTCTACAAATAGAATATGATTCTACAAAACAGGAATATGATCAACTGATGACAAAACCAAAACTAGATGAAGAAGTGGCTAGTTATAGACAAGCTAAAAACACTAACGATATGCGATTCAGCGATTATAGATGGTTAGCATTATGCTCTCTTTTTTCAGCAGTTATGGGTAGGTGTAGTGGCCATATATTTGAAATAATAGAATTCGGAAGAAAATCAGAAGAAAACCAAGAATAATCTTTTTCTTTTTTTATTAAATTTTTTCCCAGTAAGTAATATGTCATTTTTCCCATAAAGCATATAAAGGCTGTTCTTAATAAAATAAGGTAATGGAAGAACCTAAGGAAAATTCTGAGTCTTTAGAGGGTGTGGTTGAAAAGACCATCAAAACGGATAAAAAAGGTTGGCGAAGTAGAGTACGGAATAGTGTAGATTGGGTTAAGGAAAAGTATTGGGATTTTGCGATTTTTAATGGAGAACTATTAGTTGCCGAAGGAGTTTCTTCGGTAACTGGGGCTGCAGCCGGAGAAATGTTGAGTAATTCTACAGAAAGTGATTTGTTAATTACCGGAGGAACCATATTAGCGGATAGTGCTGGTTGTGTTGCAACTTACGGATTTATGGATTATTTAAAAAACCGGAAAACTTATGCTGAAAACAAGAAAGCTTTTGTAGGTCATATGGGTAAATTTGGTATGGCTTACTTAGGATCTAGTGCTATTTCTGTAATTATCAAAGTAGGATTAACTTACTACCTAAATAAGGAAGGTTATAGTGGGGGAGAAGCAGCCTTGCTAGCGAAGATACCTTCCAGTGGAGTTTATTTAGTATTGATGAACGTTTTGGGTTACCGGATGGGATTAATAGGCAATAAGGAAGAAGAACCAAAGAAAACTTTATAAAATGCTTTTGTTTCTTTAATCTAATGAAAAGAGGTACATTAGTTTTACTAGTATTGGGCGTAGTTTTATTCAGTAGTTTTGTTTCAGCACTAGAAACAGATTGTCTGTATTATTTCTATGGAGAAGGAGATGTCCGTAGTGAAGCCACTGGAATTTTTTTAGATAAATTAAATGCACAATATACGGGTTTAAAGATACATTCATTTGAGATTTATTATGATAAAGAAAACTTAGCAACGTTAGAAGAGTTTTTGGAATCTTATGAAGTGCCCACGGAGAAACAAGGAGTGCCAATAGTTTTCCTATCGCAAAGTTATTTTGTCGGAGAAAAACCAATAGTAGAATATTTAGAAAAGGCCATCTTAAGTAACCACGGAATGAATTGTCCTTCTTTAAAACAAAAAGAAGTTTTAGGAGTGGTAGGAGAAACATCACCCAAACATTTGATTGATACTTTGACTTTTTTTTCTATAACTGGTGCGGCAATAATTGATAGTGTGGATGCTTGTGCCATAGCAATCTTATTAATTTTATTAGTAATCTTATTGATCTTAGGAAAAAACAAAAAGGCGTTGATGGGCGGAATTTCATTTATTGTTGGTGTTTATGTGGCTTATGCCTTATTAGGAACTGGAGTACTAGGCACTTTTACCCAAGGATATTATTTCCCCAAAGTAGTCGGAGGATTGGCAATATTATTGGGTTTAATAGTTATCCGATCATTCCTCAAAGGTAAGCTCCTGTTGAAAGAAATGCAAGAAGGAGAAAGATTTCGGAAAGCTAAACGCTGGTTATCTTTTCCGGCAACGGTGGCCTTAATTGGTTTTTTAATCTCGTTATTTGGTTTTTCAGCCAATAGAAGACAGTTTGCAGTAATATCTAGCTTGTTAACAGACAAACTGGCAGAATGGGCTGCGATGCCTTTATTGTTGTATTATCTGTTGATTTTTATTTTGCCGTTAGTGATATTGACAGTAGGGATTTGCTACATCATGAAAGCGATAGAAAAAAATGAAAAAGGAGAGTTAAAAAATACCAGATTACTGCATTCCATTTCTGGAGCGGTAATGGTTGTTTTAGGAATAATAATTTTGATATTTTAAGAGGTGATTAATATGGCTAAAGAAAAACAGATTGGAAAAATAATCCATTTCTTTGATAAGATTAAGGTGGCAGTAATTTCGTTGAGTACTGGTTTGAAAGTAGGAGATAAAATAAAAATAGGTAAGGACGATAAATTTAGTACCTTAACCGTCAAATCTATGCAAATAGAACACCAGAAACTGGAAAAAGCTAAGAAAGGTCAAGAAGTAGGATTAAAAGTCAGAACGGCAGTCAGAAGAGGAGATTTAGTGTTTAAGGTTTAGTGATATATTAATTGGTAAAATTTCCTTAGATCAAAGTGTCCTTCGTAAAATATACTAAATTTTGGTGGATAAATGTGTGGACTTACCGAAATTTCTTCAACTTCTTCAGCACCAGTCAGTTCTAGGGCTTTTTTATACCATTCAACATCAATCTCATCTATTACCCTGCCCGTGGCCACCGCAATTCTTAATATGGATTCTAATTCGGTTTTACTCATATTTTCGGGACTTAATGTTTCGTCCACTCTTTCTTTACGGTTCATCTGTCTGGCCAGAAATCTATCATCATAAAATAGTTTTAAACGGGGTTTGTCGTTTTCCATAGTAAAAGAACAATATTACTTAGTATGAAAAAACAACTATTTAAAGTTTTCATGAAGAATTTTACTCTTTTGACGGATTTCTCTCCCATTCTCGGGATTCGCCATTTGGGTCTTGCTCAAAAACATCTAAAGTATTGCCGTTTTGATCGTAATTGGCTACTTTTATGATGTCGCCGTCTTCATTAAGATGTTCTTCTCGTTCTAATTGGCCATTATCGTGATATTGGAAGTCTGTTTGGAGATGTCCTTTGTGATAATATTTTTCTTCAACTATTTGCCCCAGTACATTCCAATCAACAAATCTGCCTTGTAATTTGCCACAGAAATAATTCCCTACTTTTTCTGGCTGCCCGTCACTATACCACAATCTTTGTTTTCCATGTAATTCTCCACAGCAAGTGATA
>JAAOXZ010000022.1 GCA_018221085.1 Candidatus Woesearchaeota archaeon | reverse complement strand
GAATTCACTAAATTTAGTGATGGGCACCGTCGAGGAGAAGAAGTAGGTAAAAGACGAGCTATTGGTTTGGCAGCCGGATTAGCCGGTCCCTTGGTGGGAGGAATTTTGATTGATACAATAGGTTTCAGTTTTGTTTTTGTTCTGGCTAGTGTTTTGTTATTCTTTTCGGTAATATTTTTATTTTTTAGTAAAGAAGTTCATGAACCATTTCACTTCTCCATCAAGGCTGGAGCAAGGAAAGAAACTTTGAGAGACGGAGTGGTTTTTATTGGTAGGGGAATGCAAACTATCTCCGTAGGAGTTTTATGGCCGATGTTCATTTTTGCGATATTAAAAACATACACTAATTTGGGAATATTGGGTTCGGCAATTGGTGCGGTAACGTCAATAATGGTGCTTTTAGTGGGAAGAGCAAGTGATAAAGTAGGGAAAAGAAAAGTGATAAGGGTTGGTGTGGGATTGACTTCGGTTACTTGGTTTATCCGACATTTAGTGATTAATGTATCACAGGTTTTTGGAGTGTCTATTTTTGCGGGGTTAGCACAAATTTTGGTGGGGGTGCCTTTTAATGCATTAGAATATGATAAAGCAGAGCAGAGAAAAAGAGGCCATTTAGCAGAGTTTTTTGTTTGGAGAGAGATGTTTATTTGTGTTGGACGGGTGTTAGTTTTATTAGTAGTGTTATTAACTGGAAAATTTGTTTATGGTTTTATTTTGACTGGTTTTGGTAATTTTAGTTATCTGCTGTTTTGATAGCCAGTTATGCTGAGAAACACTTTGTGTTTCTGGCACACCAGAAGCTTTTCGCTTCTCAGTGCACTAAGGCGAGTCGTGGCCAAGTGAGATATTCTCTTCGTTCAATCTCACGAAAAATAAAGTGTTGTAGAATCTGCGATGCTAGCTGTTCTGACGCTCTTGGGGAGAAAAAGTATATAAATAATGAGTGATTAAGATAGTATAAAAAAGATGGTACATTCAGATTTATTGAAAGAACATGGATTTAAAGAAGAAATTCGTGAAGAAGTTACTAATCACTATGCACCTACTGGTTTTCCTAAATCTTTGAAAAGTTATCGGTTGGTTTATGAAGTTTATGATTTGAGTATAGAAGAGACTTATTTTTGGGTTTTAAAACATTTAAGGTATGATTTGGGTTTCCCAGTAATTGATAAGACAGAAGATACTTTTGCTGCGGCGGAGGGTTCGGCTTTTTTTGGTGTGATGCAACAAAGATTAGGTTTACAACAAGATAAGATTAGTCAGTTTTTAGCAACCATTGGGAAAATGGTTAAGGAATTATTTCAATTAGTCCGAGAATTGAGAATTTTAGACGAGAGAACGGCATATTATAATGAAGCAGAAGAACAGAGAGATAAACCGTTTCGGGAGAGGAGGAAAGGAGCAGAGATTACTTTAAAAGGAATGTTTATTGATTTAGTACAAGGAGGAGCAAAAAGTGCAGCTTCGGTTTATGGAATGGCTCGGGAGTTGGAATTTACTGTTTTACCAGATTTATTTTTTGATGCACCGCCGTTTAAATCAGGGGAAGAGATGGAGAGGTATGTTAATAACTTAGAGTTTAATAATCAAGTTCTAAGAGTTTTGAAGCGACATTTGAGACAATTCTTTGAATGGAAAAAAAGAACGTATAGCGAGGTAAAAACCCGACGAATTTTTACTCTGCAGTATTTAAGACAGCACTATGATATTATTAAGATGTATATGGAATGGGCTAAGCCATATTTGAGAAATGTTGACCGAATGACAACAAAACAAAAACACATGACTTCTCCAGATATTGTAATGTCGTTTGAAGGAAGCATGATTGATATTGAGTTATTGGCCAGTAGACCATATGGACAACATAACGCTTGTGTTTTAGCGACGTTTAATTATCGAACTCGTCCCAGTATGAAATTTCAACAAGAAGGTTATCAACGAGGACCGGTCCACATAGGAAAAATGGAAATGAATTTAAGGGCTTATGTTTGGACTAAAGAGCAGATGGAAGCGTTTAAGAAGATGAAGGAAAAAGAAGGTATGGACTTATTAAAAACAGTTTCCGGTTCGGTTAAATCGGCAATGGATGCCTTGGGGGAGGAGTTGTTCGATTATTTGGAAGAAGCAGGAGAAGCTAAAAAAGAAAAAGAAACGTCTCAACCAGATAAGAAAAGTTTAACTGAAAAAATGTTTGGCGATTTTATGACGCCCAAAGAAGTGAAAGCAAAGAAAAAGAAAATTAAAAAAATAATAGTGTCAGAGAAAGGTAGAAGTGAAGCAACTGGTTTTGTAAAATTGAATATGTTTCTAGTTTATAAAAATTTTAAGAAATCCCATAGAATGATTATGTGGTAATTTTTGGAGAATATAAGTAAAATTTTATAAAGTTAAAAAGTTTAATTCTAGTCATGGTAGAGTTTGGAACCGGTTACAATCATCCGATGGATAGAAGTTATGGTAAGTCTACTAGTTCAGACAATAGTACTAATGATGCCGGAGTAGGCATTAAAGATATTGGAATGTCTTTGCCGCTAGGTATTGCTGCACCTAATGTACAAGGAGTGGCGGCAAGAATTAGAACCGGAGCCCGAAAATTTGAATTGGCTTTCCCTGGAACCGGTAGATCACAAAGAGGAGGCCATACTCCTGGTGTTTACGGTAAATTACAACGACAAGCTTTAGAAGAATTGGGAAGAGCAAACAAAGTGGATTTTACTACCCACGCTGCTTACGGAGTGATGGGATTAGCAGGAATGGATCAGCAAGGGAATTTTTCCAAAGCCAGTAAAAAATTTTCAGTAGATGAAATCAAAAGAGCTATCGAATTCGCTGCCGATGTAGGTAGGGGAGGAAATGTAGTAGTACATATGGGAGAATTTCAACGTCCTTTGAGTGAAGCAGAATGGAATCAGAAAGGACCTTATGCTCATAAATTTCGATCTTATGAAGAAGAACCAGACTTAGCGGCTTTTAGAGTAGTAGATGATAGAACTGGAGCCATCATTTCTGAAGCTAGAAAGAACCGGAAAGTGGGTCGGCCAGTGTGGAATATGGCGAAAGCAGGTAAGGAATATACGGACATAGATGGAAATAAAAGAGTAGCTAAAAAAGAAAAGGAAGTTTACTTAGATTATAATGATGTAGAAATACGGGCAGGAGAAAGGGTGCCAGAGTATAGTAAGAAAGATGGTACTTTCAAAACTCATTTAATGGATTGGCATGGTTTTGAAGATGAAGCAGAAGAAATGACAAAGAGGGCCAGAAGATTTTGGAGAAAAAAGAAGGAAGGAACAGAAAAAAGAGACTGGGAAGATACTCCTTGGATCAGATTCGAAAAAATTGAAAATGTAGAAGATATTAAAATACGGCCTGAAGAAGCATATATTATTGGTACTTTAGAAACTCAGGCAGCCCATTCTAGGGGATGGGCCTATTCGTATGGGTCTGGTTTTGAAGAAAATGTACAGACCATTAAGAAATTGAAAAAAGCGAGGATAATTTATGAAGAAATTGATAAAACGGCTTCGGAAGAAAGAAAACGAGAATTGATGAAACAAATACCAATAGACAGGTATGGTTTAATCCCACCAGAAGCTAAAAATCCAGTACAACTGATTGATGAAGAGATTAGACAAATAGACCATCGAATGAAGCAGGCACAGGAAGCGTCTTCTTCTCAGTGGGCACAAGCTAAAGAATCGATGGAACAAATGCGGCATGTAGAAAGTGCAGAGACGTATGGTTTAAAGGAAGCTTATTCTGGTTATGCTGAAGCAGGAATGAAAGCAATGATGGAAAGTGATAAATTGGATAAGCAAGGAAAATTGAAAGAGCCGTTATTTATTGCCATGGAAAATATTTTTCCAGAATCTTATGGTGGCCATCCAGATGAAATGATTGGTTTGGTAGAAGGTGGACGGAAGAAGATGGTAGAACTATTAAGGCAGAAAGGGTATTCGGAAAGTGCGGCCAAACAAGAAGCAGAAGATCACATCAAAGGACATTTAGATACCGGTCATTTAAATCTGTGGAAAAAACATTGGCAAAATGATTCAGATAGAACTCCCGAACAGAATGATGGAGATTTCAAAAAGTGGCTTTTGACTAAAACTGAAGAACTAGCCAAGAAAAAAATAATTGGTTCGGTACATTTAGTAGATAATTATGGTTATCAAGACGACCATTTAAGTCCCGGAGAAGGAAATACTCCTGTTAAAGAGATGACTCTTTTATTAAGAAAGCACGGTTATAAAGGTCAATTAATTGTAGAACCGGGAGCAGATGCTTCTACTGATTTGTCTGATTTTCACGGATTGATGAAAACGTGGAGATTATTTGGTAGTTCAGTTTATGGTGCTGGGATGGGCGGTCCATCGGGAAGAAGTGGTAGATGGCAAGACATACAATATGGTTATTTTGGACAAACACAACCACCTTACTTCGTGTTTGGCGGTTATTCTCCTTCAGAAGACTGGACTTTATGGTCTGGCGTACCAATGGAATAAGAAGTTAATAATCTTGTTCTTGAGAGTAATTAGTCTTCTTTTCGAAAGAATATGGAGAAGATAATTTTGGAGAATAAAATGTGTCTTGTCGGGCAGAATATGAAGGAGTAGGTTTTTCTGGAAGGCGATAAGAAGAACTATCACGTTTAATGCTGACAGGTTTCATAGAAGAATGTAATTGGTTAGTTAATCTTCCCAATCCCGTATCTGATTGAGAAACTTCTCCTCGGAATAATCTAGCAACATAATCATCATTTATTTTAGAGTAATTTCCTTTAATGGGTTTTTTTGTTTAAAATAATTTCTTCTAATCGCTGCTTGTTCATGGACAATTAAACCATCTAGTTCTATTTTCATAATGTCAAGTAATAAATTAAATACTTTAAATATTTTCCTAAAGAAAGGTATAGTTTAAATTGTACTTAAAAATATCCGGGGAGAAGAAGGTGAAGACTCCCCGAAAGATGGGTAATTTAACATATTTAAGAGGTGTGTTTTGAGGTTACTAAAAAGGATATGTTTTACTTATTAAACAGTTATGAATAATCAATAAAGAAAGGAAGTAGGTAATAGAGTACCATAAAACTTTTAAATGAGTGAGGAGGGTAATTCTAATTGGGTGGTTTAATGTACAGATTATTTTTTACGCCGGAATGGTTTAATGGATGGGACCTATTCTTTGAGGGAGTAGGATTGCTTGTAGCAGTGTTAATTGCTGCTTATAGTTGGAGAGTCTATCGGATTAGTAAAGAAAACAAGTATGGTTTCTTCTCATTTGCTTTCATATTAGTTAGTTTAGCTTTTGTATCTAAAATGTTGGTGCAAGGATTGTTGTATTTTAAACCCTTGAGAAACATAGCTACTGATGTTTTAGAGCCGGTAGTGGGAATGGCACAGACCGGAATTAATTATTCTGATTTATTCTTTAGGGGAGGCTTCTTAATATATATGATTACTATGTTGGGGGCATGGTTGTTAATCTTTTTTATCTCTCAAGGTAAAAGTGGACGAAGGAAGAGTTATTATGAAGTAAGTCAAATAGCTTTGTTTATTTATTTTGTAGTTTTAATTTCCATTGTTAGTAATTTCAAACATTTTGTGTTTTATTTAACTAGCGCGGTTATTTTGGGTATGACGGTGTTGAATTATTACAAGACTTTTTTGAATAATAATAAGAATATGAATACACTCTTAGTAATGACTGGTTTCTTATTCCTGTTAATTAGTCAGTTCTTTTTTGTCTTTGTTTTTTTATCAGAAGAGTTGTATATTTTGGGCGAAGTATTGATGGTGATGGGATTCTTATTGTTGCTATATACATATAGAAAGGTGAGGAGAAGATAAAATGAGTTCCCGTAGATCTAGATTGGAGTTGGTTTTTGATATTTTGCAGGCCATTCAAAATAAGGGAGGAAATATTAAACCCACGCATCTGATGTATAAATCTAATCTTTCTCATAAGTTATTGAGCAGTTACATGGATGAATTAATTGATAAGGGAATGATTGAAATCCTCTCTGTAGAAGGGAAGAAGAAAAAGATTTCTAAGTTGGTTAGTATTACCGAAAAAGGTTTTAATTTTCTGGCAGAGTTTAGAAAGATGCGGGAGTTCACGGAAGCATTTGGATTGTAGTTAGAATAGTAATCTTTTTATATTAATGAGAGTTTCTTTGAAAGATAAAATCTAATTAATAATAAAAAAGTAGGAGATTAAAAAATGAAATGGATGAAAATGGGAGTTTTTTTAGCGGTTTGTTTGTTAGTGGTATCTGGAATTGCTTTAGCACAAGGAACGGAAGCCAGATATTTAGTGAAGTCTGATAGTGGATTGTTAAAAGCAATGTTGGGAGTGCAGCATAATTTTGATAATGGTTTTACGGCGGAGTTAACGAGTGGACAATTGAGGGCTTTGGAAAGGTTAGGAGTGGAATTAGAGGAAGTGCCGTTGTATCATACTTTGGTAAAACCAGTGTGTGGTGATAATATATGTCAAGGAAATGAGCCAAAATCCTGTCCGACTGATTGTTCTGGAATACCAGACCCTGACCCGGAACCAGAACCAGGACGGAGTTGTGTGCCTAGTAGTCAAATGCCTTATGGGGTAATGATGGTAAATGGTGGCAGTGGCGGAGCAGGAATTAATGTAGCAATTCTTGACACTGGAGTAAAGGTAGATCATTTAGATTTAGATGTTAAGTTATGTGCGGACGCATCCAAAAGAGGAATTAAGAAAGGTTGCGCGGATACTAATGGACACGGAACTCATGTGGCAGGAACAGTGGCAGCAAATGGCGGCAGTGACAGTTTAGGAATTTGGGGAGTAGCACCAGAAGCAAATTTATGGATGGTTAAAGTATGTGGTCCTACTGGTTGTTGGTCTGATGATATTGCTGAAGCTATTAGATATGTGGCAGATCAAGGAGCAAATGTAGTTTCTATGAGTCTTGGTGGCGATGTAGAAAGTAGTTTAGTCAGAGATGCCATAGATTATGCAGCGGCTAAAGGAGTATTAGTGGTGGCTGCAGCAGGAAATGATGGTCCGGCAGAAGGTAGTATTGATTATCCTGGTGCTAATGTAAAAGTAATGGCCGTGGGGGCAATTGATGTTAATGAGAATGTGGCTAGTTGGTCCAGTCGTGGAGTAAATGATGGCGATTTTGTAATTGAAGAAAGAGAAGTGGAATTGGCTGCTCCAGGTGTGGCAATAGAGTCAACATCTAATACTGGTTGTTATACAGTAATGAGCGGAACTTCTATGGCTACGCCGCACGTAGCAGGTTTGGCAGCAAAAGTGTGGCAAGGTGACGCCTTGAGTACTCGAGCGTATTTACAACAATTAGCCAGGAATCATGACTTACATACTTTAGGAGATGATTCAGCTACCGGATTAGGATTGCCAATGGCATCTTAATTTCTTTTTTTCTTTTTTCTAAATTATTTCAATAAGTTTTATATAATTCTTTGATTTACTTATCATTGGTGAGCGTGGTTACTACTAAAATTATTTGTGGGATAGATGAAGCCGGCCGAGGTCCAGTAATTGGTCCGATGGTGATGGCAGGAGTTCTGTTTAAGGAAGAAGATATTATTAAATTAGAGCGAATGGGAGTTAAAGATAGTAAGTTATTAACTCCTAAACAGAGGAATGGCTTCTTCAATAAGATTAAAGATATGGCAGTTAGTTTTAGTATTAAGATTATTAAACCTTCAGTAGTAGATGAGGCGTTGAAAGATCCAGAATTAAATTTGAATTGGCTAGAAGCAATTAATTCGGCAGAAATTGTTAATGAATTAAAACCAGATAAAGTGATTATAGATTGTCCGAGCAATAATATTCCGGCCTACCAGAATTATTTGTTAAATAAGTTTAATGAAGAATTGAAAGAAATAGAAATGGTAGTAGAACATAAAGCGGATTTGAATCATCTAGTGGTGGCGGCAGCTTCGGTGCTAGCTAAAGTAGTACGAGATACGGAGATTGAAAAGTTGAAGAAGAAGTTTAAGATAGAATTTGGTAGTGGTTATTTATCTGATGGCCGTACGCAGATTTTTATGAAGCATAATTTTGATAATGAAGAGTATAGCGGAATATTTAGGAAGATGTGGAAACCCTATCAGAAGTTAGTGGACATTAAAGGACAGAAAACTTTGGGTGGGTTCTGAAGTATGATTGGTGCAGTATTCCCGACGATTGAATAAAAATATCTTGAAACATAAATATTATAAACTTTAGAACAGTTTCTTTGTTAAAATAAATTGGAGGAGATAAAATGAGTATTGAAAATTATTTTGAGGTTCCTGAAGGAGCGAGAACTATTTTTATTGATGGTATTGTGGGGGAATTACCTAGAAGTGTTAGAGAAAGTTCAAAAGAAAGAGCAATAAAAATTGTTGATAAGTATGAAGGACAAGATATTAATGCACTTTCTATTCTTGCCTATGCTGCGGAACGAGGAAGATTTGATGAGTTTGCAGAAAAATTGGAAGAACATCATCAAAAAAATTTGTGCTACGTTCTTCCAGAAGCAAGAAGCGGTACTCCTGTTCTCCGTGGAGCAGCTCGGGCAGCAATATTTTTCGTAGATTGTTATAAATCCATGAAAATTGAGCCCTATAAATAATAAAGATTCACTTACAGAGACATTGCACATATGGGTTTTAGTCTCTTTAGCAAAAGATTTATATGGTTGGTTTGATTTTTTATTAAAAGTGGTTTCTGAGTGTGTTTTAACTGAAGATGGCAGAACAGACAAGAAGAAGTTTCTTAGGAAAACTATTGGGTACTGCAGCTTTAGCTGTGGTTGGATCGGCACTAAATGGTTGTGCAGCTTTGGAAACTATGGTGCAGAAAGATTACCGAAGGAAGTATAATACTATTGCTCATGATTTCTTAGATATAGAAGGAACAGATTTGGGAGTGGAGATTTCTGATTACAAGCGATTAGATGATATCATTGATGAAGCTAAAGAAAGGATTAATAGAATAAAATTAGATAAACCGTTTACAGAATACAACAAGGAAGAAGCAGTAGTTATTTTGAAAGAGATTGATGGTACGTTGATAGACAGAGGTTTTGAATACCAAGTTACTGAGTTATTGAATCGGGGATTAAAAAATGAAAAATTAGATTGTGACACCCGTTCGATAGTTGCTTTAGGGATTGCAGAGACATTAGATTTGCCATTAAAAGCAGTAGATATACCAGGACACATGATGATAAGATGGCAGTTTAATGAACAAGAATACATGAATTGGGAGATAACAAGAGGAAGATCAATTCCCGATGAAGATTATCGATTAGATTTTTATATCCCTTATATTTCGATTGAAAACGGTATTTTTTTAAGGAGTTTAAGTAGAGAAGAGACTCTTTCTGCTGCTTATAGTAATAAGGGGCGGGCTTTACATCGGATTAAAAGGTACGAAGAAGCTATTAAAAATTATGATACTTCCACGGAATTAAATTCAAAAAATTGGTTAAGTTATATTAATAAAGGATTTGTTTTGATTCATCTTGGAAAATATGAAGAATCTATTAAAAATTGCGATATTGCTATTGAATTAAACCCGAATAGTCATTTGGCACATAAAAATAAAGGAGTGGTTTTACTTTATCTTGGAAGAGCTAGAGAATCTGAGGAGTGTCTTAAAAAAGCTCGCGAATTAAATGTCAAGAATGATGTCCCGTGGTTTGAGGAATCTCTTTAGCTTAAATAGAAAGGTAGATTAGTAATAAGATTTTTATATAAGGTAATTATTTCTTTGAGTATGGTTGAGTTTGAGATGGGAGTAATAATTGGTAGTGATGAAAGTTTGAAAGGAGATACTTTTGGCGGAATAGTGGTAGCGGCAGTAAAAGCTGATGATAATTCTAGGGAGAAACTGACTCAATTGGGAGTAATGGATAGTAAGCGTTTAACGATTAAGAAAGTTTTGATGTTGGAAAAAGAAATCAAGAAATTAGTGGAGTTTAAAGTCAGAAATGTTTTTCCGGAAGAATATAATACGCGGAAGATTACTCCTTGGTTAAATAAATTACATCAAGAGTGTTATACTGCTTTAAAACCAGGAAAACAAGTAGTGGATAAGTATCCTGGCTGTACAGTGGGGGAGATTGTTGAAACTAAAGCAGAAGATAAATATGTGGAAGTAGCCGCAGCTAGTATTCTGGCTAGGGCGGCAGCATTAAAACAAATGGATTTCTTAAGTGAGCAAGCTAATTTTACTTTACCTCGGGGAAGCACTCATGTTCAACCAGCTTTAGTAGAATTAAAGAAACGAGGATTAGATTTCAACAAGTTTGTGAAAGTGGATTTCAGGAATGTTAAGGAGTTTTTGTAAGAAAAGTTTATAAAATTCTACGGGGATTTTAGATATATGCCAGAACCGACTGAAGAACAAAGGAAAGCTTTTGAAGAAAAGATAAAGAACATGAGTCCCGAAGAATTAAGGGAATTTCAAAAGCAGCAATGTATTTTTTGTCAGATAATTGATGGTAAAGTTCCTTCTAAAAAAGTTTACGAAGATAGTAAGTGTATTGCGGTGATGGATATTAATCCGGCAGCAGTAGGTCATGTTTTGTTATTACCCAAAGAACATTATTCTATTATGCCGCAAGTTCCAGAAAAGGAAATTGGCTATTTATTTACTGTAGCTAAGCATCTTTCTCAAGCGATGTTAAGAAAGTTAAAGGTGAGCGGAACTAATATTTTTGTCGCCAATGGTCCGGTAGCAGGACAGAACTCTCAGCATTTTATGATTCATATTATTCCCCGAACGGAAGGAGATGGACTTTTAGAGGTACCTCAACATCCAGTAGATAAAAATGTAATTGAGAAGTTAGGGGAAGTACTAGGGAAAAAGGCAGAAGAAGTGTTTGGAGTTAAGAGGAAAGTGAAGAAGGCGCCGGTTGAAGAGGAAGCCCCGGTTGAAGAACCTCAAGAAGAACTGGTAGAGGAACCAAAGGAAGAAAAACCGAAAGAAACTGAAGAACCTACGGAAGAAGAATCGACTCCCGAAGAACCCGCTGAAGAAGAGAAACCGGAAGAACCGGTTGAAGAAGAAAAGAAAGAAAAAGATGGAGATGAAACAGATTTAGATAATATTGCGGAACTATTCAAATGAAATGCGACTATTGTGAGATTGGTAAAGGGAAAATACCTTTGGAAGTAGTTTATGAAGATGATCAACTAATGGCAGTGATTAGTGAAACTGCAGCTTCTCCCGGGCAAATTTCTGTTTTTCCCAAAGAGCACTATACTATTATGGAATTAGTTCCGGATTCTTTAGTGGATCATATTTTCAAAGTAGCTAATAAATTAAGCACCATTATTTTTGAAACTTTGGGGGCACAAGGAACTAATATTATTGTACAAAATGGCATCTCGGCAGGGCAAGAAATACCTCATTTTTGTGTGAATATTATCCCGCGGAGAGAAGGAGATGTCTTGAATTTTCAATGGAAGCCAAAACAATTGATGGAAGAAGAAATGGATACGGCCCATTTAATGTTGAAACAAGAGGGAGATAATCTAGTCATTGGTTCTGATAAGAAAGAAGCAGTAGTTCAAGGTAAGGAAGCAGAAAAGATTGAAGAAAAAGAAGGTGAAGAAAACTACCAGTTAAAGCAGTTGAAGAGAAAGCCTTAAGGATTACTTTTTCTCATATCCATAGAGTTTTTTAGCACAAGGGTCACATAAACCATGGCTAGTTTCTTGATAATTTTGGAGTCTAGTTAATAGTTCTTCAGAGGGGCTAAACCAGATATCGTTGACTCGATACTCTTTACAGGCACTACAAGCAGCAATAGAAAAATCTAAGTCTAATCCATGAGCGACAGAGAGAATAGTTTCTGGCAAATATTGATCTAAAATAGTTTTGGGGATAAATTTTTCAAGCGGATGACGAGCAATAGCTTGTTTAATAGTTTCATGATCTTTAGACTTGAAAGCGGCAGCTAATTGTTCCTGGACTAATTCTGTTAATTCTGATTGTTCTCCCATCATAGTAGTGAAAACTATAGTTTTTAGTATATAAATCTTTCGTTTTTTTATGGGTAATCGGGCTGTTCTAGGGGTTGGTTAAGTAAATCTTAAATAATACCAACTCTCAGTAGTAAAACATGGAAGAAGTATTGTTTTTCCCCTTGGACATTAGTTATAAAACTAGAGATGGACGTAGCTATGCGTATTTATATGGGCGAACTAAAGAGGGAAAACAAATTTGTGTAGTTAAACAATTTGAACCTTATTTCTATGTGGAAGGAGAAGGAGATTTAAGTGTATTGAAAGCGGAATTAGGAAGGCTCAGGTTAGAATACAAGGGAAAAGAGATTAGAGTAGTTAGAACTGAAGAAGTAGAAAAGAATTTACTGAATGGAAAGATTAGATTACTTAAGATTTTTACTGGTATTCCGGGTGGGAAGAAATTAATTAAGCGAAAGTTAGAAGAAGCCGGATTAAAATGTTACGAATACAACATTTCTTCAATTTTTCAGTATTTAAGAGATAAAGAAATTGTGCCGATGTCTTTAGTGAAGGCAGAAGGAGATTATCGTGAAGAAAAAAGTAGGGTGCCAGTTTTTTTGGCCAGTAAGTTAGGGGTAGAATGCCCAGAAGTAATTGAGAATTTACGTATTTTATCTTTTGATATAGAAACTTATGCCAAAGAGAAAGCCATTATTCCAGAGAAGAACCCGGTATTAATGATTTCGTTTTATGGTATGCAAGGAGAAGAACCGTTTAAGAAAGTAATCACCTGGAAGAAATTTGAAACGAAATTAGATTATATTGAATTTGTAAATAGTGAAGAAGAGTTAATCAAAAGATTTAAAGAAATGCTGAGATCATACAAACCAGATATTTTGACCGGTTATTTTTCTGATGGTTTTGATATGCCTTATTTACGGAGTCGGGCAGATGTTTATGGGATCGAGTTAAACTTAGGACACGATTATTCTAACTTAATCTTAAAACGGAGAGACGAATATACTGCTAAAATTAAAGGAATAGTGCATTTAGATGTTTTTAAATTTGTGAGAAATATTTTCGGAAGAACTTTGGAGACAGAAAGTCTTTCTTTAAATGCAGTGGCTAAAGAATTGTTAGGTCATCAAAAACATGATGTGAATTTAGATAACTTAGCTAATGTATGGGATTCTAAACCGGAAGAATTAGAAGAGTTTTGTAAATATAATTTACATGACTCATATTTGAATTACGAATTATGTGTCAAATTATTGCCGGGTTTACAAGAATTAGTTAAACTAATTGGATTACCTCTCTTTGAAGTTAATCGGATGAGTTTTAGTAGATTGGTGGAGAATTATATTCTAAAAAGAAGCAAAGAGTTCGATATTTTGGCATCAAATAAACCCAGCCATCGGGAAGTGGAATGGAGAAGGGGACGAACTTATGCTGGAGGTTTTGTTTTTGAACCTAAACCAGGAGTTTATGAAAATTTAGTAGTTTTTGATTTTAGATCATTGTATCCCACCATTATTGCTGCCCATAATATTGGTCCGGATACTTTAAATTGTGAATGTTGTCGGGGTGAGGAAAAAGTACCGGGGAAAGATTATTGGTTTTGTAAGAAGAAAAAAGGATTTTTTTCTAAATTAGTAGAAGATTTGATTTCCCGAAGGATGAGAGTCAAGGAAATGATCAAAGCCAAGAAGGAGAAAGGTGAAGAAAGTGCTTTACTGGAAGCGAGGTCATATGGTTTAAAGACTACTGCCAATGCTTTTTACGGGTATATGGGTTTCTTTGCCGCCAGATGGTATAGTTTGGAATGTGCACAGTCAATTACGGCTTATGCTAGGGACTACATCACCAAAACGATGAAGAAAGCCGAGGAGAAAGGATTTAATGTAGTTTATGGCGATACAGATTCCTTGATGGTGGTGTTGAATGGTAAGAGTGAAGGGGAAGCGTTAGAATTCTTGGGGGAAGTGAATAGTAGTTTACCGGAGTTTATGGAATTAGAATTTGAGGGTTGTTATCCGAGGGCATTATTTGTTCCAGTAAAAGGAGGACGTTATGGGGCCAAGAAAAAATATGCGTTATTTGATGGAAAGAAAATTAAAATTGTCGGTTTCGAGGCAGTGCGAAGAAATTGGAGTAAACTTGCTAAAGAAACACAAAACAAAGTTTTGAAACTCATTCTGCAAGAAAATGATGTAGAGAAAGCCTTAGCTTATGTGCGGGGAGTGGTGGATGAAGTGAGTGATGGGGGAGTGGATTTGAATAAGTTGGTGATTAAAACACAATTGACTAAGCCGATTGAACAATATGAATCTATTGGACCTCACGTAGCGGTGGCTAAGAGAATGGTGGAGAAAGGTTATGAAGTGGTACCTGGAATGGTAATTTCTTTTGTAGTTGGTAAGGGTACGGGATTAGTTCGTGAACGAGCTAAGATGGTAGAAGAAACTTCCGAATATGATGTAGATTATTATGTTAAAAATCAAGTGATTCCGGCAGTGAGTTCTATTTTTGAGGTTTTGGGATATAGTGTAGAAGATCTTTTGAAAGAAAAAGACCAGAAAGGTCTTGGTGAATGGTTTTGAAGTAGCGATATTTTAATAAGTGTTAAAATTTTCTTTTGATGATATTTGAAGGAGGTAAATTAAAATGGAAGAAATTAGCGATACTTTATGTGGAATGCTTGTAAAAATAACTCATTCTGACAGTTTAAAATTAAACACTCGTTGGAAAGGGAAAGGGGGTCGCGAACATGTGATAGAGTTATCTTATAGAAACGAGAAGTTGTTTCAACTTAATTTAACGGAAAAAGAACTATTTTTTTGGAATGCTCCTCGGTGTAATGATACTCAAAAGTCATGCCAAGAGTTAGCTAATTATCTGAGAGAAAGAGATTATTTGATAACTTGTGAAGATTATATATTAGATTACAAAGATAAGAAGGGCGAATAAACGGAGGTTTTTAAACATGAAATTAGGAAAAACATTAGTAAGTATTGCCGTGGCTGGAGCTCTGGCTTTAAGTAGTTGTGCATGGAAAGAGAGAAGATATCTGGTCAAAGAAGTGGAACCGGTGGTTGCAGTAAAGTGTTATGATTCAGGTAATCTTACTGCGAAGGTAAGCTTTGAATCTGGAACAAGTATAGAGTGGACACGTGTCATAACTAATTTTCTTGGTGAAAACTTATTTGTGCACAATTATGAAAATGATAAAGACACCGTGAATTTAGAAGACAATAATGCGGACGGGAATATAGATCGGATTTGTAATTATGGATTAGACCAATGTAAGTCTCGCGGCGATGAGGGAACTGAAGAACTATTCCAGCAAGCAGATCAGTTATTTTCGGAATACAAACAAAAAATTGGAAATTATGTTAACCTTGGAGAAGAATCTAAGAAATGTCGAGAAAAACATGATCTCGAGCAAAGATTCATTAACCGAGGATTATTAGATAATCTTTAATTTAATCAAACTAACTGTGGAGGTAAAAATGGAAATAGGAAAAACATTGGGAGCAATTGTGTTGGCAGGAACTATGGCTTTAGGTAGTTGTGCAGCCGGACTGAAAGTAAAAATTTGGGAAAAATCAAGGGATGGTTATCGTTTGAGTATCGCAAAAGTGGATCAAAAACAAGATGGTAAGTATGATGCTATTTTTCTACAAGTGAAGAAGGGAGATAGATTGGTTGGTAATATGGGTTTTTATGATGATGACGGAGATGGAAATTTGGATCGTGTTTTTGTAGACAATCACGGTAATAATGGGCTGCCGGATGGCATTTATGATTATGTTACACCGTATAATCTCTTTTTTAAACAGTCTACTGGGAAATTACCTCTGGAAAAAGAGAGAGAATTAAACCATATCTATGGGCAGATGGTAGAAAAGAATAAATAAACTCTTTTTTATTTTTTTATTAAGATGCTTAAAACTAAACCTATATTGTCATTGAAGGAAGATTCGGACGGCTTAAGAGTTTCAGTAATGTCTCGGCACACTTTAGAAGATGGTGTAACTCTTAATTCTTTGATTACTCCTTCGAGTTATGATTTGTGGTGGCCTTTTTTAGCTCCTTCTCCTAATTTGTTGGGAGATTATTACAAAAGAAGATTGCCGTGGGAACAATTTGAAGATAAATATGTGGAATATCTTCAACAACCAGGCATTCGGGTGGAAGTTCGGAATCTGGCCATAAAAAGTTTAGATTCGGTGATTACTTTGTTGTGTATTGAAGAATTTCCCCATCAGTGTCATCGAAGACTTTTGGCTGAAGAGTGTAAGAAATATCAACCAGATTTAGCTTTAATGATAGAATAAATAAAAATAAAAAAATTAAATTTATCTTGATTTGCTGGGGTCCGGTAGTTGTGCCGGTGCCATCTTTTCGATTTCTTCGGGGTAGACAGTTTGTTTGTCTCCTTGGATTCGATATTTGATATGGAACGGTTCTTTAGTTATGAAATCAACACCATCTACTGTGGCTTCTAAATCCAATTTGCCGTTGTCACGTATATGGCCATTAACTCGGTATTGGACTCCAGAATATATATTATTCCAAGATTCATCTACATGCCCTCCGTTGTCTGTATCTCTGACATATTTTTGATAGGTAAATATTCCCATCTCAATATGTTCTCCAACATTGTCTAGGGGTAGTACTGGAATGTCAAGAGGTCCTTGTTCATCTTCGGGAGCAATGATCCCGGGGGGATTTTTTTCTAAAGTACTAAATTCGCAATTATACACTCCTCCGACAGAATCTTTGTAAACTACTTCCTGCGGACATTCTTCTCCGCAACCAGACATTGGTGTAACGGCCATAGCCATTCCTAGGGCTACACCAGCAATTCCATTTTTAGCTTTTCCTAATAAATTATTTAACGTCATTTTAATTTTACCTCCATTTTATTTAGGTGAGATTCCTTTTGTTTAAAAACCTTATGTACTGAACCTTAAGTGGAATTTATAACTTATAAGGTTCAGGATATCCTAAACCGTAAAAATAGTTTGAAATTTTACATACGGTTCAGTATAGAACAACCTTCATATTGAGTAAAAATTGCAATTGTTGAGTTAATTTTATATATCTTGACTCTCAATTAATACATATGCAGAAAGTTGGTGGACAAGCAGTCATGGAAGGGGTAATGATGAGGAATAAGGAACGAGTAGCGGTAGCAGTGCGATTGAATGATGGCGGAATAAAAGTCAAAAGATATGGCTCCAAAAAGATGCCTAAGTTCTTTGATTGGGTTTTTATGCGAGGAGTAGTGGGTTTACTTTTAATGTTATATGATGGAGTAAAAGGGTTAATCTGGAGTGCGAATCAAAATTTAGAACCAGAAGAAAAGATAAGCAATGGCGGGATATTTTTAACTTTATTTTTATCTTTAGGGATGGGAGTATTATTTTTTATTGGATTACCTTTTTTAATTGCTAGCTTAGTTAAGTTAGAAGGTTTTTGGTTTAATGCGGTAGATGGAATTTTGAGATTGGGGTTATTTTTAGGTTATATTCTGGGAATCTCTTATATGAAAGATGTACAGAAATTATTCCGTTATCATGGAGCAGAACATAAAGTGGTGAATTGTTATGAAGCAGGTAAAAAATTAACTGTGAAGAATGTGAAGAAGTTTTCTACTTTAAATCCGCGGTGTGGGACTAGTTTTATTTTTATTGTGTTAATCATTAGTATCTTGTTATTTTGTTTGATAACTGGCAGTTGGTATGTGCGGTTGTTGGGACGAGTAGTGTTAATTCCAGTAATTGCCGGAATTAGTTATGAGCTTTTGCGATTAAGTGATCGGTTTAAGAAACATAAGTTCGTTCAGGGAATGATTGCTCCAGGAATGTGGCTGCAAAAGATAACTACTAAAAACCCTAGCGATAAACAAATTGAAGTGAGTATCAGAGCGTTGAAAGAAGTTATTAGATAAATCTGTTTCTTTTTAATTATTGGAAAAAGTTTAAAAATAGGTACTTCTGTGGAAAATAGTATGCCATTTAGCGATTTAGTTATTTCAAGGGATTACGTAGAAGAGTTTAAGGCAGATTGTAGAAAGAACGCTCATCGGACTACCTTGGGTTATTTTGGTATAGATTTGATTATTGATGGGGAAGGGGAAATTCATTGCATAGAAATTAATGGACAAAATTCTGGAACGAGTGGTTTTAAGGAAGCATATGGGGAAGATAGGGTTCGAGAACGGGTGATAAAATATTTTGCTTCTTTTGATTTGCCTTTAACGATTCATACTTATTTTTCTAATCATGATGAGGATACTTGGGCTCAAGAACAGTTAGGAGTAGAAGTTAAAGATTTTGGGGAAACTAGATTTGCATGTTCGAAGAAAGCAATGGGAAATGTTGAAATGTCGGACGAAGAATATCATACTAAGCGTGATGCGATGTTTCCAGAAGAATTGGCTGCCTTCGATGGTTATTATCTCGACGTACTAACTAAAGAAATTAATTTAAAAAAATGGATTGGTGGTTTCGTGGAAAAAATGTTGGGTCGTGATAGTCATAAGTTTGAGGGCATTATTTGGAATAACACTGGAGAGGGTTTAATATTTGATGAAGATAAGTATTTAGTGGTCAATTCAACACTAGTTGAAGGAATAACAGAGAGTAAATTTATTTCTAATTTGTTGATGTATGAAGGAGTACTAAATTGTTATCCCTTTGAGCGTTTTAATGCTGGAGGGATATGTAACAATAGTTTAATTGAAATTTTGAAGGAGATTAAAACACCCAAAGTTATTTTTAAGCCAAATCGTGGTCAATGTGGAAATGGCGTAGTTATTTTAGATAAGAAACGATTGCTTAATTCTGCAGGAAAATTACAGAAAAATATTGAGAAAATGATCGAGGAACCAGAAAATCATTTTGATGATGAGGAGATGATACAAAATATCGTGGCATTGAGACAAGAAAAAGGCGTTATATTACAGCCTTTTATTGAATCTAGACCATTTTATAATCCCCAAACTAGAAAACATCATCGAGGATCAATTCGCCATATAGTAACGGCGCATAGTCATGACGGAATAGTTGATTTGAATCACGAAGGGGCTTACGTAAGGTTAGCTCCGGGTTCGATAGATGATTCATCAATAGATTCTAGTGTTGCTAATTTGTCTAGGGGTGCTTGTGCTCTTCCGCTATCTGCTAAGGATTTTCATCGTATTTCTAAATGGGTGGATAAATATTTTAAGAAATTTTATTATCGAGCATTATGTTTGGGTAAAGAAGGACATTGTGATCCATTCCAAGAAAATATTTCTGTTCAGAATTATCTTTTTTTAAATACTCCAGAATGGTTTAACGAGCCGTGGAGAGAAAGCTTGATTATTAAATAATCTGACTAACGCCTTCTTGTTTGTAGATTCTGATGACGTTGTCAACAAAACTTTCTATTTTGGATTCGTGAGAAACAATAATGGTTTGCCTAAGATTTAATTTCTCTAAAACATCTCGGACTTTATCTAACTGTTCAGAACTAAAGCCGTCGGTGGGTTCATCTAGAATCAATAGGTCTTTGGTTTTGATGTTTTGAACGATATCATTGATAACTTTGTTTAAAGCTAACCGGTAAGATAAGGAAGCAGCAGTTCTTTCTCCACCAGATAAATTGTTAAAGAAAATTTCATAACCATCTTGTTCAATCACGGGAGTGAAAGAATCATCTAAGCGAGCGGAAAAGTTTTCATCTTCGATTAGGATGGAAAACCAGTCTTGGAACAGAGAGTTGAATAATTGATGTATTTTGGTCATCACTTGTTTTTCGATAGCATAAGTTACTTTGATCAAAAATTCATTGAGCCAGTAATAAGTTTGAGTTACTTTAGTGAGATGATTTTGGAATTGATTCAGCTGATCTATTTCGGTTACTAAAGAAGTAATTTGTTGTTGGAAATTATCTAGTTGGGTGTTTAGTTTTATTTTCTGAGAAAGAAGTTCTTTTTCTTTTTCAGTTAATTCTTCTAGGGCTTCTTTTTGTTGGGTGATTTGAGTTGTTAAATCTGGATTGTGAGCGAGTTGTTGTGTTGCTTGATCCTGTTC
The DNA here is from genome assembly GCA_018221085.1 of Candidatus Woesearchaeota archaeon. Lineage (GTDB taxonomy): Archaea > Nanobdellota > Nanobdellia > Woesearchaeales > GW2011-AR9 > JAAOXZ01. Next base: position 909 of record JAAOXZ010000022.1, on the reverse strand, counting down.
CTGAGTCAGAGTGGCTATATGGTTTTGATTTTCTTTAAGATTCTGTTGGATTTCTGCTAAATCTTTTTCCAGTTCTTGTTTTTGGATTATTTTTTGTAAGAGTTCTTGTTTTTGGGCAATTTGTTGATTTAATTGAGTTAAATTTTCTGGTTTTAGTTCAGCTAAGTCGTTAATTAGTTGATTATTTTCTTTAACTATTCCTTGCAATTGCTCTTTTTTCTCTGTAAGATGGGTTTGTTTCTCTTTTAAGTTAATGATTTCAGTATTTAATTGGGTTTGTTGTTTTTCTTTGTTAAGCAAGGATTCAGATTGCTGATTAATTTCTAAAAATTGTTTTTGTAGTGTAGTTTTTTCTTGTTGGAGTTGATTAATTTCAGTTTGAGTTTGAGTTATCTGCTGCTGCTGTTTTTGAACGACTTCTTTTTGGTGAGTTTCAGAAACATCTTGCAAACAAGTAGGGCAATGGTCTAATTGGGAAATTTTATTTTGGATTTCTTGGGCTTGAGAAACAACGAAGTCATTTTGGTGAAGGGTCTGTTTTATTTTTTCCAGATTGTTTTCGATATTTTCTTTATCGGCAGTTATTTTTTCTTTGTTTTTCAATTCTTCTTCTAACGTTTGAAGTTCTTGCTCTTTTTTTGGAAGTAAGGAAACGGAATCAGTTAATTGAGAGATTTCTTTCTGTAATTGGGGAACTTGTTGCTGGCAGTGTTGGATTTTAGTATCTAATTCTGAAGTTTTAGAAAGGAATTCTTGATGTTGTTGTTGTAATTGTTGAATGTGGTGCTGAAGGTCGGCTTTGGTTTCAGTGAAACTGGTTTGGGCTAGTTTTTGTTCTAAGTGGATCTGTTTTTGAGAAATTAATTGTTGCTGTTGCTGTTTTTCTTTGAGTAAATTTTCCAGATTAAG
>JAAOXZ010000021.1 GCA_018221085.1 Candidatus Woesearchaeota archaeon | reverse complement strand
TTGCGATGAAGAGAAGTTGGAAATATTAAATAAATTTATTTCGGGAGAGTTGGGTTCTATATCTCTTCCATGAAGACTTTCTTAACTTTGATGGCGAGGCCTTTTTCTTTGTGTTTGATGTTTTTAGTGGATAATACTGCAGTACCCACAGCCACTAGTTCTCCTTTTAAGGTTAAGATAGCGACGTTTTCGTCAGTCTCAAAAGGTTCTGTTTTAGAAATTCCTGGAATGGCCAAATCTCTGCCGTGAGTTAGACTTTCAATAGTACTGTCAAGAATCCAGCATTTAGGTAAGTATTTAATGGCGTTTTCAATGGGTTGTAAACAGTACTGGAGAAATTTAGGATTGTCTTCTTCCTTGTAGAAATGATATGCGTCTTGTAAATCGGTTAAAGTAACTAAGTTGTCTTTCTCAGTAAAAGGTCCGGCTTGGGTTCTTCTTAGTTCGGCCATGTGGGCACCAACACCTAAGTCTTCTCCTAGATCATGGCAGAGTTTTCTGATGTAAGTGCCAGCTTGACATTTAACTCGGAAAAGAACGTCTTGTTTTTCTATCTCAATAATTTTAAAATCATATATCTTCCGCTTTCTCTTAGCTCTTTTAACAGCAGATTTGACCGGAGGTAATTGAGTAATCTCGCCAATGAATTTTTTTACGGCTTTAGTTAATCTATCTTTGTCGACGGGTTTGTGTAAATGCATGATGCCAACATATTCTTTAGGTGCAGTAAGAAGGAAATGGGTGATTCTAGTAGCACGATTCAAAGCAACCGGTTGAACCCCCGTAACAGCAGGATCTAAAGTTCCAGAGTGTCCAGCTTTTTTTATTTTGAGAATTTTCTTGACATAATCAATAATTTGGTGAGAAGTGGGTCCTTTAGGTTTATCAATATTAACGACACCATAATTAATCAGTTCGGTAATAGTTCTCTCTGTAGGCGATTTACCAAACTCTCCTTCAGACTTTTTTAGAATTAATATTCCTGAGGAATTCATTTTTTAATTTACTAAATTTTCTCTGACTTTGAGAAAGAAAACGATGATAATCTTTTTCTAGATATGTGGAAGTTTCTTCAAACATATTCATGATTTTTTTATTCTTTATTTTTCTTTTTAAGTTATAATACGAAAGCTCAGTTAATCTCTTAATTTTCTCTCTGAGAGGAAGATGTCGGCCCCCTTTAAGATTGTGGAAGAACTTAATATTACGCCAGTTATCTGCCATTCCCCCAAGAGAGTCAAAATTTTGGAAAAAATGTTGCAAATGTTTGTTTTGGATATATTTATTGATTCTTTTAGTTCTTCGTCGAGGGATATTCAAGAATCTAAGAAAGTGGGTGGTAGTTTCGGTAATTTTGGGATTCATAAAGGCAACTCTAACTTTTTTGATAATGGTGGGATCTCGTTTAGCAATTAGATAATCAACAGCAAATTCAATGATGTCATGAGTTAAACCATGGTTTATTTTCCCGATGTGTTTTTTGTATTTTTGCAATACTCGGATAACTTTTCTTTGTTTGGAATCAATATAACCTTTCTTCTTGTGAGAATGGAAATCTAAACCAGCTGGACGTTCTCCATGCGAGATTAAACCTAAAGCGAAATAACGTTCTAAAGGATTTTTAGCTTGTTTAAGAAAAGCCCCTCCTCTAGTGTGAGTTTGACGATAATTAGCTAAACCAAACTGAGAAATGTCTGGGATGATGCTGCCGACTATCAAATGATCTCTTTGGTCCTTGGTTAGTTTTTCGTTTTTGTATGCTTCTAAAACGAAATAGGCATGGGCTAACGGATTCATAATATATAGATTAGAGAAAACACTTTTTAAGATTTGCGGATTTTTTTAAAGAAAAAGGATATTAGTGTGCTTTTTGGGTTTTGGTGGATTCAGTGGGTTTGGTCTTTTCTTTGGTTTCCTGAGGCTGTTCT
>JAAOXZ010000020.1 GCA_018221085.1 Candidatus Woesearchaeota archaeon | reverse complement strand
GAATGTGAAGCCGGAGATGATGGTAAGATTTGTGATAATAATTTTGATGGAGTTTTTGATGGAGTATGTCAAGGAGGGGAATGCCTAGTTGGCAATTAAAATGAAAAATAAAATACTTTTGATGTGGCTGTTGTTGGTTTTGTTAGCTGTGAGTTTAGTTTCCGCAGAAGGCTGTTATTTACATCCAGAAAGCGCACTTTACTGTTTGGATTTAGAAGCGGAAGAAGCAGCTGGAGATTGTGCTATCTATGGGGAATGTGTCATCGGAAAAGTCTTTTTTGAAGGAAAGAGTTGTCTGGATTTGAATATGTTTCCAAAATGCCAAGAAGTTTTTTGTAAGAGTACTTGTGATTACCGATCATTGGGAATCTGCCTGGGTGGAGAAGTACCTGCCGGAGAGGAAGAAGTATGGTGTAGTGCAGGTTGCTGCAGTTTTGCTTATGCTGGAGGAGAATTTTGTGAGTTTACAGATAGTAAATGGTCCTGCGAATTAGAAGCCAAAAATAAAGAAGTAAACTTGTTTGGTTTTGAATTATTGGGTGAGAGAGAATGTAAGGGAACTTGTAGTGGAGAATTGATTTTGGAGCCCTCTGTAACAGAAGAAATAGAAGAAGATACCGAAATGAATTGGTTGTGGGGTATTTTAATTATATTTTCCTTAGCAGTTATTCTTTATTTGGTATACTGGAAGCGTAAGCCGAAAAAGAAGGCAGTCAAATCCATAGAAGTTAAAAAGAAACCTCGATTTTTTTTAAGAAGGAGATCGATTAAGAAAAGAGAAGCCAGGTTGAAAAATATGAAAGAAGAAATGAAACACAAAATTAAATTGAGAGCGCGGGAAGAGTTATTTGAACTGTTCGGAGTTCAGGAAGGAAATGACTTGTCACACGTCGATTTGTTGGGGAAGGTGGTTTTTGCTCATAAATTACATAAGAAACGACAGCAGAAAGAAACGGATATTTTCAAAAAAGTGGAAACATTGATTGATCAGGCCAAATTAAAAGAAAAAGAAGCGATGACGGAACAAGAAGCCAAAAACATCTTTGAAAAACTGAAGAGAATCGTGGAGAAGAAGTAATAAATAAAATGAATCTCCATACACATTTCCTGTTGCCTTTTTTTATCGCTTTGATATTGACTAAGCTAAACCTTCTCTCTTGGGAATTGGCTGTGATGTGTGGTTTAATTGGTATGCTAATTGATTTTGATCACTATCTGGAACATATGCTGCACCAAAAAGAAAACCGTTTTTCTCTAAAAAGTGCCTGGAATAATTCAATCAAGTTTCATCGGTTTAGTCAAAGAAGTTTTATTCATCATTGGCAGGGTTTTTTGATTTTATCTTTGTTGTTTGTGATAATTTTATTTTTTAGTTGGGAAATTTCTTTAATCTTAGCAATTGGCTATTATTCCCATTTATTCTTAGATTATATTCACTTAAAGAAAGAAAAAGTATTGAAATGGAAATTAGGCAACTTATTCATGAAAGAATCCCGCTTGGAAATAATTTTAGATATCATCTTGATTTTAGGGATTGTCATTCTGATGGTGATTTAAGTGCGTTTGAGACTATCACAAACGAAAAGTTTTTAAACCTTCTAAGGGTATACCTAAGAATACTAGGATATAATGAAAGATATTTAAGAATACTTGGGTATTTTTATGTATAATAAGGTATACTATGGCTAAAGAAATCACGACTATTAAACTTTCTAAAGATACTGTCAAGTTGTTAAATCAATTGAAAATTCATCCTAGGCAGAGTTATGAAGAAGTTATTGTTAAATTATTGAAGAAAGGCAAGAAATGATCACAAAAAAAAGAGGATTAGTATTAGGACTATTGGTGTTGTTTTTATTAGCTTTAAGTTTAGGCCGTGGAGCAGCAGAAGGATGTTATTATGCTCCAGATTCCGATTTATATTGTACTTCGGTTTCAGAAGAAGACGCCTTAGCCGATAATGAAAATTACTTAGCTTATTTTAGCCCCGGAATTAGTTGTGATGATATACAACCCTGTGAGAAAATTCTTTGTACTGATTCTTGCGATTATGAATTCACAAGCGATTGTGAAGCTGCAGGCGGAATAGAAATTGATGAGGTAGAAGTATTGTATAATGATTGGTGTAGTGAAGGTTGTTGTGACGTAGGTCCTTCTTGTGTTTATATCAGTGGAGGAGGAACTAAACAGGAATGTGTCAATCTAGCAACATCGCAAGGTTTTGATCCTTCTGAAATCACTTGGATAACTCCTTTCATTGATCCAGAAATGACCGGTAACAAATGTTTAGTGGATGTTTGTCAAGCTGAAATTTTACCAGCAACATTGAGTACTTGCGTTTTAGATGTTGAAGGAAAAATTATCGAGGGAGCCGAAATTGAAACTGGGGGTATTGTTTATCCCACCACTGTCGGTTGTTTAGACTTAGAATTAAATCCCGGAACCCATTTAGTAAAAGCCAGTGCCGAGGGTTTTATTCCTGATAGTAAATCCATTAGTTTAGGTGTTGATGAAACAGTAGAATTTGATTTTACTTTGCAGGTAGCAATGGGAGGAGCAGAATTAAATGGAGTAGTTACTGATGGCGTAGAAGGAATTCCAGAAGTAACTGTGGCTTGGTCTGGACCGACAGAAGGTTTTGTTTTAACTAATGCTGATGGTTCTTATACTGCTGGTGGATTAATTTTGAATGAAGAATATATTTTTACCGTGAGCAAGTATGGCCATATCACGGAAGAAAGAGCAGTTATTTTAGTTACTGGTGAAGAAACCGAAGAAAATTTTGTTTTAGAAGAAATTATTTTGCAAGGCATTGAAGGAGAAGTGTGGATAGATGAGAATAATGACGGGACTGGCGACGAAGCAGTTTATGGAGCTAGTATTTATGTGAATGGTTTATTCCGCGGTTATTCTCAATACAATCCTTTAGGTCGTTATGAAGTTAATCTGGGAGTAGGAGAACACGAAATTTATGCTACTTATCAAAATTACGAATTAGAAAATAAGATTACTGTAATAATCGAAGAAGGGGACAGGATAACCCAACCCTTAATTTTAACCAAATACGTCGGAAGCTGCAGTGAAGATGGAGAAACACCTACTCGACCAGTAGACATATTTTCTGCTAATCACGTTTTAGGTGAAGAGAAAGTACGATTAGAATGGGAAAAACCTTGCGCAGAAGTCTTAGGTTATATTATTGAGAAAGATGGAGAATTCTTTGAAGAAGCTTCTCCGTCAGAAAGATTCTTAGTGGATTTAGAAGTAGAATGGGGAGAAACTTATGTTTATACTATTGTAGCGGTTTATGGTGAAGACCGACGGTCTGAAACCCCCACACAAGCAACCATTACATTAGGTAATGAAGAATGTGAAGGAAAATATTTAGACGGAACTTTTACTAGTTTCTGTTTAGTCGGAGATGCTAACCGAGGAACCGTTTGGAAATGCGACGATACTAATTCTTTAGTTGGTTACGAAGGTTGTCCTAGCAATTGGTATTGTTCTCAAGTGAATGAGGTCCGAGCGATATGTAAGGACAGCAGCGATTGTAAAAATAATACCGTACAAGGAGCAGATCCTTTTGGCTTGTATTATGAAAAGCAAACTTGTTATGGTACTGACGACGAAGTTACTAGTGAAAGTGCACAAAATTATTGTTATTTTGATTATACCGATACAGTAGTAGATCAATGTGAAAGTTGTTTAGAAGTAGAAAGCTGTTTTGATTATCAAAGTGAAGACGCATGTGGAATAAATAATTGTGTCAGTGCTACTTGTGAATGGATAACTGTCGGCCAAGGATTAAGTATCTATGTGGATTTTGGAAATATACTATTCTCTTTGGCATCTTCGGTTTCTTTAACTACTCCAGAAACCGGCCATGGTTATTGTGTGGAAGAAGACTATGATAAAGAAGATCAATGTTACTTATGTGATCCTGGGGCAGAATTATTTGAAAATAATTTTTGTACAGCAGAAGTTTGTTCTGGATTAGGTACTTGTTTTGCTAATGATCAACTAACTAGCTGTGAACCTTGCGGGGAAGAAGCCGATGATAATCATAATTGTTATACTTATGGTACGGAATGGGAATGTACTGGCGATCAACCTTTGGAAGTAGACGCTTCTGGAGAAATAACTCTGTCTCAAGATAGTTGCGGTTGGGGAAGATGTAGCTGGGAAGGAACTCCTGGCGGAGCAGGATCTTGTGTAAAAGATGGCGATGATAATGACCAATCAGATTGTGAAAATTTGCCCTACGGAACTAAAATTTGTCAAGCCGATAATGAAGCACCACGAACTACCATTGTACCTGTAGGAGCTAATATAGTTTCTTATGCCACTCCCACTTTAACGTTCCATGCAGAAGATAGAAATGACTTGGCAGCCTTGGGTTATTGTGCCGCCAGTGCCGAAGTTAATGTTCAGGTATGCAGCAATTTTGAAAAAATAGAATACTTAGGAAATTCCAACACAGATGAAATAGAATTGGATTTGGTAGAAGCCTTGGGAGATAGAATAAATGGAAGAACATATCATTTAAGATATTACTCTATAGATGAATATTCTAATCGAGAGAATGTGAGAGAAGCATTTATTTTTATTGACACTAAACGGCCAGAATTTGAAATCAACGTGGCCCATGATACGGTAGCAGATGTTACTAATTTACAAGTTTATTTAACTGGTTTGGAGGAAGCAGCCAGTTGTACTTTTGAGTTAGAATCTATTTTACCGTTAGGAGAATTGCAAGAAGTGGTAGTGGGAACAGAAGAGAGCAACAAAGAAGTAATGTTTAACGGATTAACTGGAATAATGTATGATTTAACGGTCAATTGTGAAGATGATTATGGCAACACTTACGAGGAAACGGAGAATTTAGTATTTGATTTAGAAAATAGAGTGACTTTAATCCATCCACGCGGTTCAGTGAGAGAACAAAGTATTGCTTTTGAAGTAAGTACCATCGCAGAAACCAGTTGCGAATTGTATAAAACACAAGGCCAGCAAAAGATAGCGGACTTTATTAGCAATGACGGAGGAAGAAATCATAAGACAGAATCTATTTCTGGATTCTTTGAAGGAGAGTACCCCGGAGATTATTATGTTATTTGTCGGGAGTTATTGACTTCTGAAGTTTACAATCCGGATTACTTTGATTTCGTAGTGGATTTCTCTGGCCCAGAAGTACAAATCATTTTAACAGAAGGATTGAGAGAAGAATATCCTTATGAGTTTGGTTGGAGAGAAAGTTTTGTCGAGAGTGTCCAAGTCAGTTTTGATTGTGATGAAGATGGATTTGGCTGCGATAAGATTTATTATTGTTTGACAGAAGACGATTATGTGACTAAGAATAATCCTTGCTATGAAGAATTCTTAGAACCCTTTACCATTGGAGAAAGTACCAATATCTGTTATTATGGAGATGATACTGGAGGCAATCTAGGTTATCCTACTTGCGGCACTATTGACATCAATGGTTATGGTATCTTTTTAGTTAATCCTCCTCATTATTGGTATGAAGGAGAAGCGTGGGGAATTAGTAACGAACCTGTTTTTGATTGGGAAATATTAACTAAGGTACCTACCCAAGAATGTAAATTTGATTGGATTGCCGAATTTGATTATAATAATATTCCTTTGTATCGAGTGTTAACCCCCGGAGATGTAGATAACCACTATCTTTTCGAAGATTTCCCTGGCGAAGTTATCTCGGAATACGATGAAGATGGTGACGTTAAAACAGTATATGTGAAATGTAAAGATTTAGAAGGAGAAATTGGTCCAGCACAAAAAATTAATTTAGAATACGACCCAACCGCTCCACGGATTTTAGATGCCTTTGCCGATCCAGATCCATTGTATGAAGGAATAGAAACGACCATTAATGTGGAAACCGACGATAAAACGTTATGTCGGTATGACGAAAATGAAGCAGAATATGAAACAATGCAGTATTCTTTCCTCGGAGAGAAAATTGATAATTTAAAGATAGCTCATCAAGATATTTTTACTATTAATTTTAATGGAGCTAGCAAAGAGTATAATATGACCACACAATGTAAGAATGGAGCAGATAATTTTTCGGAGATAGAAGAGTTTAATTTCTTAGTAGACTACACTGCTTCGGGAAATATTATCTCTACTGAACCTAGCGGTTATATTGACAATACTGAGGCGATGTTGAGAGTAGTGACTAACAAAAATGCCCGATGTCAATATGATAATGGATTTTTCGAAACTATTGGTGGAACAGAACATACCCGATTGGTATCTTCCTTGAGCGAAGGAGAACACGTTTATTTGGTACAATGTCAAATTGGAGAATATGATCGAGAAGGACAAATCAAGTTTAATGTAGATCTAACTCCGCCCACCATCACTAGTATTGAAGATGGAAACGTTTCTTGCGGTTTAAGTGAAACACCCAATATCTTTGTTTTTACTGACGAAGACGCACTAGGCAGTTATATTTATGAACTTTATGACGACGAAGACAACGTGATGATTAAAACTGAAACTGTAGATGCCACGGTTCCATTTACGATTGCAGTAGAGTTAATTGAAAATCACACTTATTCCTTGAAGATACAAGTCATGGATGAAGCAGGTAATTGGGGAGCCGTAGCAGAAAGTGATGGTTTCTTGGCAGTATCTGCAGACCACGAAAAATGCGAAGAAGATACTGAAGGACCTAGAATAAGTTTCGTGATTGATAACGACCAATGCACTAGGGTGTCGGTAGAAATGCATTGTAGTGACGAAACTGGTTGTAGGGAATTTAATTACGGAGAAAGTTTTGTTTCTGCTTTATGTGAGGCCGAAGATAGATACAATGGTCAGAAATTATTATTTGAGAAAACCGCTTGGGTGTGTTATTATGCCGAAGACATGACAGGCAAACAAACCAGAGGAATTAAAGAGATCAGATTTTATGATGATGATGGAGATGGAATTGCCGATAGTTGTGATGAATGTCCAGACACTGGAGCAGGAGAGATGGTAGATGAAGATGGTTGTTCTTCAGATCAAGTTTCCGATGATGATAGAGATAAAGATACCGATAATGATGGATT
>JAAOXZ010000019.1 GCA_018221085.1 Candidatus Woesearchaeota archaeon | reverse complement strand
TGAAATCAAAAGAAAAAACTATCTTAACTGCGGCCTTACCTTATGCTAATGCGCAGATACACATTGGACATCTAGTGGAGTATGTGCAGGCAGATGTCTATGCTCGATTTCTTAGACTAATCAATCAAGATGTTCTTTACATCTGTGCTTCTGATATGCACGGCACCCCCATCGAAGTCAAAGCTCAGGAACAGAACACTACTCCCAAAAAATTTGCTCAAAAGTACCACCAACTCAACAAAGAAACTTTCAAAAAGTACCTCATTAACTTTGATAATTATCATCATACTGATTCTAAAGAAAACCAAGAATTAGCTATCCAGTTCTTCAACACCTTAAACAAAAAAGGTTACATCTACAAGAAAAAAATTGATGTCATTTACTGCCCTCAATGCCAGCGTAACCTTCCCGACAGATACGTCAAGGGAACCTGTCCTAATTGTGGTGCTTATGATCAATATGGAGATATTTGTGAAAACTGTAATCTTATTTTGAAAGGAACTGATTTACTGAATCCTAAATGTTCTATCTGTCAGACGGCTCCCATTAAAAAAGAATCTGAACATTATTTTTTCAAACTGAGTAAGTTCTCTAAAAAACTAGCGGCTTGGCTTCAGAAAACCCCTTTACAGCAAGAAATTAAAAATTCTATTAAAGAATGGATTAACAAAGGGTTGGAAGATTGGTGTATCTCTCGAGATGGACCTTACTTTGGCTTTAAAATCCCTGGAGAAAAAAACAAATACTTTTACGTTTGGTTAGATGCTCCGATTGGTTACATCTCCAGCACTCAAAATTATTGCAACAAACATAAATTAAAATTAAATGATTACTGGAAAAAAGGCAATATTATCCATGTCATTGGTAAAGACATTATTTACTTCCATTTCCTTTTCTGGCCCGCTATGTTAATGGCTGCTGACTTTTCATTACCTAAAGACATCGTCGTCCACGGTTTCTTAACGGTTAACGGGAAAAAGATGAGTAAATCTCGCGGTACTTTCTTTACTGCTGAAGATTTCCTAAAACTTTACGACCCTGAATGTCTTAGATTTTACTATGCTCAACATCTTAGTAAAAAACTCTCTGATATCGACTTAGATTTTGAAGATTTCAAAGCCACCGTCAACAATAAATTAGTTGCTAACCTAGCTAACTTTTGTTATCGTACTCTCTCTTTTGCTCACAAGAATTACCAAGGAAAAATTATCAAAGCTTCCGAACCGGAAATAGAAAAAGCCACCGCCACTTTAATCAAGGAAATAGAACAGAATTATTTGGATTTCAATTATAAGGCTGCCGTAGCTAATATTCTCAAAATTTCCGATTTGGGTAATGTTTATTTTCAAAAGTCTGAACCCTGGAAAGATATTCCGGGTTCTCAAGCCCCGGTTTCTTTCTGCGTTAACTTAGTTAGAAATTTATCTATTCTGATTAAACCAATCCTTCCCGAGTTTGCCAAAAAAGTAGAAACCACTATCAATTCTAAAAATCTGCAGTGGAAAGACTTGAAGTTCAACTTTACCGGCAAGACTCAAAAACCCCTCTTACTCATTAAAAGAATAGAAAAGGTTCCCGAAGCCGCAGTGTTTCCTTTAGATCTCAAAGTTGGTAAAATTACTAAAGTTGAAGACCATCCTAATGCCGATTCCTTATACGTTCTCAAAGTTGATTTCGGGAAACAGAAAAAACAAGCTGTTGCCGGTCTTAAAAAGTATTTCAAAAAAGAAGTTCTCCAAAATAAAAAAGCTGTTTTCTGTATGAACATTAAACCTGCCAAATTAAGAGGTATTGAAAGTACCACTATGGTTCTGGCGGCTGCTGATGGCAAAAATGTCGCTTTATTGGATGTCGAAGGAAGTAATCCTGGAGACGAAGTCACTTTAGAAGGCTATCAGAATAGTAAAAGTCAGATTACTTTTGAAGATTTCAAGAAAATCAGAATGGAAGTAAAAAATAAACAAGTCATCTATCAAACTAAACACCTTAAAACTCTCAAAGAAGACGTCACTGTCCGTGGAGTCAGAGATGGTGCAGTGATAGAGTAATTAAAAAATAAAAAAGAAATAATTATTTCTTCTCGAATTCAGAAAGATTTTTTGTTAATCCACTAAACGGAAATGGTCTTTTGTTAGAAACAAAAGTTAGGTATCTTACCCAAGTATATAGTTGAGTATTCCAGATTTCACAGAAGTCAGCTAAACTCTTATTTCTTTTACCGCCCACAACCACAACAACCCAATGGATCAATGCCAATATCTGTATTAAGGATTTCCAAATTCCTAAAATCAAACCAGAAATAATTACGACCACAATTCTTAACCACGCTTCTTTCCTTTCACTCATTTTAATTTACCTCTTTTGTATTTTAAGATACTAATCATTTTAATTATATAAATTCTTCGGCTACTCCGAATTATATCCTCCACTACCACAACCTTTAATAACAATAACACAATTTCTGCTCCAGAGGGTAAAAAAAGATGGTAATGTTTTTCCGGAACTTTTTGAATAAACTACTTAAGAACTTTTTTAATAAAAAGAAGCATATTAAACTAGGTTTATATGGTCCTCCCAACGGAGGTAAGAGTACTTTAGCTAATAAAATATGTGTTGATTGGTTAGGGGAAGAAATGTCTTCTGTTTCTCATATTGCTCACGAAACTAGAGAAATCAATATTAAAGAACAAGTTAATATCAAAAATAAAAAAGGTCGAGAACTTACTTTCTCTTTGGTTGACACTCCCGGTATTGCCACTAGAATAGATTTTGAAGATTTTGTTAAAAAGGGCATGAAAACTGGCAAGGCCAAGAAAAGAGCTAAAGAAGCCACTAAAGGAATTATCGATGCTATTAAATGGTTGGATACTATGGATTCAGTAGTAATCGTTTTGGATTCTACTCAAGATCCCTTCTCTCAAGTTAACATTACTATTATTGGTAATTTACAAGCCAGAAACATTCCAGTGTTAATAGTTGCAAATAAGGTAGATCTTAAAAAGTCCAATTTAGATAGAGTTAAATCTGCCTTCCCCCAGTACCCAGTCATTGGCGTTTCCGCTAAATATGGTAAGAACATTAAGCAATTTTATGAAAACTTATTTAAACTAGTTAAATAACCTTTTGAATAACAAAAGAGGCTAAGATGGTAACATTTCAATTTATCCCATATCAAGAAATTGAGTATTTGAGCTCTGCTAAAAGAGTTAATAAACTTCTTAATGTAGTTAAAAACAACAAGATTGTTATAATGGAAGGTCGACTTAAAAAGCAAGAAGAAGCTGACTTAATTGAAATAACTATGGAAGAGATTACTCCTAAATTTAGAGGAATTGAAATTAGTGTTGTTAATCCCGATAAGGGTAAATTTGGTGGGATGAAGAAAGTCAAAGCCGGTTTTGTTGGTATGTTATTAGGAGATCGTCAAGGTATGACTATTATTGGTCCCGCTTCTATTGTCAAAAAAATAGAACAAAATCCCAATAAGATTGAATTATTCACTAGAGAGAACAAAAGAAAAAGAAACGGAAAAAAATAAATTAAAAAATGCCACATCAATGCGTGCGCTGTAATCAAATCTACCAAGATGGCGCCAATGAAATTCTGAAAGGCTGTCAATGCGGAGCCAAGCTATTTTTCTACATTAGGAAACAGCATCTGGAAGAAGGCAAGAAGATGTTGACTAATTTAAGTCATGAAGAAAAAGTTCAGGTAGAAGAAGATGTTAAGGAATTGATTGGTATAGATACTGATCCGGAAAAACCCATTATTTTGGATTTAGAATCAATTAGAATTCTCAAACCAGGTAAGTATGAACTAGATTTGGTTCATTTATTCAAAAAAGACCCGCTAGTTTTCAAATTAGAGGAAGGCAAGTATATGATTGACTTACCTCAAGCCTTCATGAAAGCGGAAAAAGATTAATAAATACGAATTACTCCGACAACAAGTAGAAACACAATTTCTCAAGAAATAATCTAAAGTTTTCCTTTAGTTGCTTTATCGGAAATAATGGCACTATTCCCGGAAGGGTCTTCCACAATTATTTTCAACTTTTCTTTACCAAAAATAACTTTATTGATTTTCTTAATCAAATTCTTGGCTTTCTTCCTAGCCTTATCATCTTCGGCATCTACTGCCCCTTCGATAATTCTCTTTACTCTTTCTAATAAGCCTTCAACGTTAGTTATGTAACCATTAGAAGTCGGTCCGGATTCAATAGTAATCACGTGAGGTATTTTAATGGTTGCTTCGCCAGATTTAACAATCTTGACATTCAAATCATCTTCAGAATCGATTTCTAAGGTAAATTTACAGGGTTCTTTCTTTTCTATGGGTTCTAAATCTGATTTATTATAATGACATTCCACACAATTCATGGAAAAGACAAATACCTTTCCAAAATAGGGTATTTCCACTTCTTCTTCCTTCAAGGTTAAACCTTTTTTCCCACAAATAGGGCATGGTTGGTTTTTTATTTCTGCCATCACCACATAAAATAAAACCTGATTTAAAAACATTTTGGTTATAAAGTTTTAATCAAAAAAATAATAGACAAATTTTATAAATGAACTCCCAATACTGATTGATTAAGCGTCGGTAGTATAATGGCATTATCTCGGCCTTCCAAGCCGATGATCCGGGTTCGAATCCCGGCCGACGCATCAGCCCTTCATTCCAATGCGTAACACTTTCATTTATAAATGAAAGAACGGCGCATCCACCCTCCATTCCGATGCGGTGGAAAAAGGTATTACCTATCTTTAAATAGAACTTCTGGCAATAATAACGGAGGTAGATAAAAATGGCAGAAGATGATATATACAAGAGCGAAGGAAAATACCACCAATTTGTGGAGAAGTTAGATTTTCTAACCGAAAAACCACAGAAAGGAAAATATTATTGTAAGAATCCTAAGAATGTGGCTTATTTCCGTAAGTTAATCCCTCGTTTTGAGGCCCATGATAATAGTTACATTAGAAGAATCAGGCTTTTTCAGGTATTGAAAATAATTACTTATGTTTCAGAAAAAGATTTAGCTAAATGTGACTGTGATGATATTGATCAGATTATGGCTTTTAGTCATACTACCAACAAATCAATTAAAAGTAAACGTGATATGATTAGGGACATAAAACTTATCTGGAGAGTGTTGTTTCCGGAAAAGGATAAGAAAGGACGGGTTGATGAAACCATCACTCCTTACCCAGTCAGACATTTAAAACCCCATATTGACCGCAGTAAAGAAAAATTGCGTAATGATCGGATAAACTGGGAAGAATTTCAAAAAATTGTTAATTTCTTTTCGGGGGATGCCAGACTGCAGGCCTATATTATGCTAGCTGTTGAATCTTTAGGAAGACCGCAGGAAATTCTGTATACTAGAATCAAAGATTATGAATTTTATGACAATTTTGCTAAAATTTGGATATCTGAACATGGAAAAGAAGGAACTGGATTTTTACAGTGTATTGATGCCTATCCTTATATCATGGAATGGTATCAACAGCATCCTTTTAAAGATGATCCGCAGGCTTTTTTCTTTGCTATTCAAGGGGTTCGGGGACGAAGAATAGCAATTTTATGGTGTTTTAAGACTCGGGGGCCAAGGTTACTATGTCTATTAGAAAGATAATTCTATCTTACTAAATACCATAAGATTTATATATGAATGAGTGTTCATGTGTTCTTATGATTAAGAAAAATGTTTGTGAAGTTAAATATGTAAATGAAAAAGTAGTTAAGACAGTAAAATCCAAAATGCTTGATAACAAAATTGTTTTGAAAGTGGCAAATAACTTTAAAATTCTGGGAGATCCAACGAGAGTAAAAATCTTGTACATTTTATCTCAAAAAGAATTGTGTGTTTGTGATTTATCAACTTTACTTAACATGACACATTCTGCCGTTTCTCATCAGTTAAGGGTATTAAGAAATTTTAATTTGGTTAAATTCAGAAAAGAAGGAAAAATAGTTTATTATTCTCTTGCTGATAATCATGTTATGAAATTAATTGATATTGGGGTTAAACATGCAAAGGAATAAAGAGGGGAAAATGACAAAACGCGAGGATAATTTCAAAATTGCCGTACTACTGAATGTCACTTTCACCATCATTGAGATCATCGGTGGTTTGTGGACAAACAGTTTGGCGATACTCTCAGATGCATTGCATGATTTTGGAGATAGTGTTGCACTGATTTCTGGATGGTTTTTAGACAAAAAATCTCGACAGAAAAAACCGGATACAAAAAGAACATATGGTTATCAGCGTTTATCATTACTTTCTGCATTATTCTCTGGAATTGTTTTAGTGGGCGGTTCATTGTTTATATTAGCAAAAGCGATACCTCGCCTGCTTAATCCGGAGCATGTGAATTCTACGGGAATGATTGGAATCGCAATTGTAGGGATTTTGTTTAATGGATTGGGATTTTGGAGAATGCATAAAGGGAAAAATCTTAATTCAAAAGTCTTGTCGTGGCACTTGCTTGAAGATGTATTAGGTTGGATTGTTATTTTAATTGGTGGTATCATCATGACGTTTTGGGACACACACATTATTGACCCAATTATGACGATTGGAATAACTGTTTTTGTACTTTATGGTGTTACAAAAAATGTGCGAGAAGCATTTAATATTTTTCTGCAAGGAGTGCCAAAGGGAATGAATGTGGAGGATGTTAAGAAATCTTTAATTAAAATAAGAGGAGTAAAGGATGTTCACGATGTTCATATTTGGTCATTAGAAGGAGAAACAAATATTTTTACTGGACACATTGTAGTGAGTGATAAATTATTACGAGAATCAGATGAAACAAGGAAAAAAATAAAAAAAGTTATGAAAGAAAATAATCTCCAACATTCAACAATTGAATTAGAAAGTCCATGCTTCTGTTCAGGAATAGAATGTGAAAAGACAGAATGAAAAAATGAAAGTCCCAAAATATTACCGAAAAGAATTTGAAAGCTTTTTAGCTGACATTTATGATGTTTTCGTTAATGTGATGACTTTTTTCCAGATTAAAAGATTAAGGAAAAAAGCAATCAACACACTAGGATTAAAAAAAGGACAATCGGTTTTGGATTTAGCTTGTGGCACAGGTGGGTTGACAACAATATCTGCGGAAAAAGTTGGAGAAAAGGGCAAGGTTGTGGGTATTGATTTATCTCAGAGGATGTTAAATATTGCAATTAAAAAATCTAAACAATGTCCACAAATAAGTTATTTATGGCATAATTTTGAGCACATGCATTACAAAAATCTTTTTGACGCTGTGGTTGTCGGTTTTGGTGCTCACGAAGTTCCGCCAGAGCCAAGACATAATCTTTATAAACAAGCATACAAAGCATTAAAGCCTAAAGGAAAACTATTAATATTTGATTATGCAATGATCAGAAACAAGCCATTAAGACTTTTTTATTGGCTGTATCTAAGAACAATAGAGCATCCAAATGGCTGGGAGTACGTGAATGAAAACCATCAAAAAATATTAAAAGAAATTGGCTTTAAAAGAGTTAAACATCAGCGATTTGCTTATCTGTTTGATGTTGCTATGTACCAAATAAAAGTTGAAGAAAATGGTAAAAGAAGAAATTAAAAATAATAAGAAATATTATGTTTGCGAGGAGTGTGGATTTTTATACGAAGAAAAAGAATGGGCAGAAAAGTGTCAGATTTGGTGTAAAGAACACAACAGTTGCAACATTGAGATTACAAAACATGCCAACAAAGTTTGAGATGGGAAGATGGATAATAAAAAATTAGGATTGATAATTATTGGATTAAGTATTATATTTAGTCTGTTTATTTATGGATTGGGAAATCAACTAAACAAATTGCAAGAAGATTCCTGTATCTGCACTGACTCATGCAAAGATCATGGGCCCCAATACTTAATATATGGGAGTATCGCACTCCTATTTAGTACATTAAGTTTAGGTATTTACTTATTATTTTTTGAAAAATCCCATCAAACACTGATTAAAAAACTGAAAGATGAATCTCATGTGAAATCAAAAGAAGAAAAGTTTAATCTTATCTTAATGGGATTAAATGAAGATGAAAAGAAAGTTTTATCTGCGGTTAAAGATCAGGATGGAATTACTCAGCATACTTTGGGCATTAGAACTGATTTGCATAAATCAAAGCTGAGTATAATAGTTAGCATTTTGGAAAAGAAAGGTCTTATCAAAAAAGAAAAGAAAGGTAAAACCAACCAGCTTTTTTTAAGAGTAAATTTGTAACCACCATACATAGCGAGATTTTGATGGTAAGTGGAATTTTTTAACGACCGAAAACCACAATATTTATAAACATATTGACATATTCCAATATGTTAATATGAAAGAAGCAGAAAAAATATTCAAAGCTCTTGCTAACCCAACAAGGCTAAAGATTGTTTACTTGTTGCTTTCTGGAGAAAGATGTGTTTGTAAAATAGTCCCACATCTCAAAAGAACTCAATCAACTACATCTATTCAATTAAATTATCTTGAAAATAAGGGAATCATAAAATCAAAAAGAGATGGTAAATATATTTATTATATGATTGATGATTTAAGAATTCAGAGTATTTTAAAGATTTTGGGAATCAAAGTGAAAGAAAAAACTATAAAAAATCAATGTTGATATTAATAATAAAACCAATAAGGGGGTAAGGAATATGACCGAAAAGAAAAAAGGTTTTTTTGAGAAAATGGTGGAGAAAATAGATAAGAAAGTAGAAGAAAAATCTAAAGAGAAGAAGAAAGGATGTTGTGGAGAAGATAATTCATGTTGCAGTTAATTGTTGATTGGTTTTTGTACCATATTTTAGGATTAGATGCATCTTCAAGATTTATACAATCTTTGAATTTTTTTGTATATGATTCAGTAAAAATATTCTTACTCCTATTTGTAATGATTTTTATCATTGGGTTTATCAGAACATATCTATCACAAGAGAAAATAAGAACGTGGCTTACGGGAAAAAAGAAAGGGTTAGGAAATTTTTTGGCTTCTTCGTTTGGAGCAATAACACCATTCTGTTCGTGTTCCTCAATACCTATTTTTCTAAGTTTTCTTGAAGCAGGAATCCCCCTAGGAATCACTTTCTCATTTCTGATTACATCTCCGCTAGTAAATGAATATTTAGTGGTTTTAATGCTTGGTTTTTTTGGTTGGAAAATAACATTACTTTACGTTCTTAGTGGAATTTTAATTGGCGTTATATCCGGATTAATATTAGGTAGCATGAAGCTTGAAAAACATTTAGTTAAGGATTTAATTTCATCAAGTTCAAAAGTTTCTAAAGAAATCGGGTTTGATGGAATTAGGAAAAGATTATTATTTGGATTAAATGAATCAACTTCAATTATTAAAAAAATAGGTGTTTGGATACTTGTAGGTGTTGGAGTCGGAGCAGCAATTCATAATTATGTCCCCTCAGAATTTATTCACAAATGGATCAACAAGGGAGGGATTTTCTCAGTACCAATTGCAACAGTTCTAAGTGTTCCAATGTATGGGAGTTGTGCAGCCATTATTCCAATTGCAGTTGTTTTATTTCAAAAAGGAGTTCCTATTGGAACAGCTCTAGCTTTTATGATGGGAATTGCTGCTTTAAGCTTACCTGAAGCCATTATGCTTAGAAGAGCGATGAAATTAAAACTTATTGCCATCTTTTTTGGAGTTGTTACAGTTGCAATAATCTTAATAGGATATATGTTTAATATATTACAGCCGATATTAACATGAAAATGAAAAAATGACATCCTCTCCACCGCAAAGCAAGAGGCATTCTTAGGAATAAACCATCTCTCCGTAAAATTTAGAGGTTTCAGCCGTTTTTCCAGCAACGGTTTAGGGGCTAAAATACTTATACTGGCTTGTTTTTCTAAAGTTGATGAGTAGCAAGATCGAATATATTTTAGGAATTGCAGGCATAACATTAGTTTTTGTGATAATATTCCTAATATTAAAATAATCAGAGGTGGAAAAATGACTTATTTTGAAAAAAACGAAGAAAATAAACATACTGAAAGAGAACACAAACCCCTTACACATGAACACATTAGAAAACCAAACCATAAAGTAAAAAAAGCAGGGATTTGGAAAATTTCAACTGCCATTTTAGGAATTCTATTACTGATCTCTGTTTTTGCAGGAAATTTTTCTGGAACAAAATCTGCAGGCTTAACAGGGAATGCAGTGGCAAGTGATACTATAAAATATATCAATGAAAATCTTCTACAAGGTCAGGGAGTTGCTGAACTTAAAGACGTAGCAGAATCTAATGGTGTGTACAAGCTTAAATTAGATGTGAGTGGACAAGAAATGGAATCTTATGTTTCAAGCGATGGAAAGCTTTTTTTCCCACAAGCGATGGATTTAACTACAAAACCACAAATACCAACAAACACTCAGCAAGCACCATCGGATGTTCCTAAATCAAGTAAACCAGAAGTAGAACTCTTTGTAATGTCTCATTGCCCATATGGTACTCAGATGGAAAAAGGAATCCTGCCGGTTGTAAAAGAATTAGGAAATAAAATTGATTTTGAGTTGAAGTTTGTTAATTATGCAATGCACCCAACACAGGGAGAGGTTGAAGAGCAACTAAACCAATACTGCATACAAAAAGAATTTCCTGACAAGTTTACTGCTTATTTGGGGAAATTTTTGGAAGCGGGAGATGGCGAGGAAGCTTTTAGTGTAGTCGGACTTAGCGAAGCAGATATTAGTCAGTGTGTAAAAGAAACAGATAAAAAATATTCTGTTCTCAAAAACCTAAATGATAAATCTTCTTGGAGCGGTGGAAGGTTTCCTCCATTCTTAATACATGATGCTGACAATAAGAAATATGGTGTTCAAGGAAGCCCAACACTGATCATAAATGGCCAAAAAGCAGAATCTGGAAGAGATGCCCAAAGTATTCTCAAGGCAATCTGTGGGGCTTTCACTGACAAGCCGAAAGAATGCAGTACTGATATGACTTCTTTTGGTAATCCGGGTCCGGGCTTTGGTTTTGACACGCAGGGTGGTTCAGCAACTTCGGCAGGATGTGGAGCATAATCTGCAAGATGAAATCAAAAAATTTTATTTTTTTATTTTTGTTGTTGGTCTCAATAGTGTTGATTGGCTGTTCAAATGATAGTTTATTGGGTGGTGATGTAGCAGATACTGGAAAAGATGCATTAGCAAAATGCCTGACAGAAAAAGGGATAAAGATGTATGGAACAGAATGGTGTCCGCACTGCAAGAATCAAAAAGAGCTATTTGGCGATTCATTCAAGCAGGTAGATTACATTGACTGTGATAAAAGAAAATCAGAATGTGCTCAGGCAGGTATTAAAGGTTATCCTACCTGGATTATTGAAGGAGAAAAATATCCGGGAGTCCAGCAATTAGGAAAACTAGCGACTTTGTCCAACTGTAGATTAACTTAAAGAGAGGTAAATAAATGATCTGTGTAATAGCTTTGGTGGTCTTTGGGATATTGGGAATTTTCTCTGCAACCCATAGAAAAGTTGCTTTGGAAGCTTTTGATTGCGTATTCCGAAGAGTTACACTTAGAAAATGTGAAACCGGTTTGGATAAGAGATTAAAAAGCCAGATTACTGGAAAATTAATGATTAAAAGACCAAAGTTAGCAAGGTTTACTTTCAGGCATTTTGAAGCTATCTCCTGGTTTTTTACAATTATCTTTATAGTGAGCATAATCTACACAGGGATTGGAGGGTATAATTATTATTTGTATGGAAATTGCAACGGACCTAATGAAGATGGCTTTTGCATATTTGATCCATTAGGAAGCAATAGTAAATTTTCTGAAACTCAAAATGAAGCATCTTGCTCAGTTGAACCTCAAACCCAAGAAATCTTATCTTTAGCAAATATAAATTTGAAAACATTTCCAAAGATTGATAGAAATGCGGAGAATGATGTTGTTTTCATAGGTTGCTATGTATGCCCTTTCACAAGGGACTCATATCCAACTATAAAGAAGTTGTTGGATAGGCAAGATGTAAATTTTGCATTTGCTCATCTTCCTGTAAAAGAGGATACTTATTTCATATCAAATATTTTGAATTGCATCAATGAAGTTGACAGCAAAAAGTTTATTGAATTCAATGATGAACTATTCTCAACAGATACCTCCGCACTTAAGAATGAAAATGAATTGCTTAAAGTGGTTGAGAGTATTGGTCTGGATAAAGAATCTATAAAGCAGTGTTCAAATACTGAAAGAATTCAAAGCATGACGCAACTTCAGATTTCTGAGATTCAAAAAACTGGGATTTATGGTACGCCAACAGTTTTTGTCAATGGAGGAGCAGTAGTGGGACCTAAACCATATCGAGTTTACAAGAGGCTGTTAAAATGAATGCTGAGAAAATAAGAGGAGATTTTCCCATTTTTAAGAAACAGATAAAAGGAAAACCAATAATTTATATGGATTCTGCCTGCGTAACATTAAAACCCAATCAAGTTATTGAAGCAATGAATAGATATTACAAAGAGTTTCCCGCATGTGCTGGAAGAAGTGCTCATACATTTGGCAGAAAAGTAACAGAAGAAGTTCATAAAGCTAGAGTGATTGTCCAGAAATTCATCAATGCGAAAAAAACAAATGAAATTATATTTACAAAAAATACAACCGAAAGTATTAATTTAATCGCTAATTCTTTGGATCTTAAAGAAGGTGATACTGTTCTAACAAGTGACAAAGAGCATAACAGCGGACTTATTCCGTTCCAATTGTTGAAGAGGAAAAGCATTCACCATAAGATGTTCCAGTTTGGCAACTTAGAAGATTTTCGGGATAAATTAACAAATGATGTAAAACTTGTTTCTACAGTAATCACTTCTAATTTAGATGGAACTTCACAGCCAGTTGAAGAAATGATAAAGTTAGCACACCAAAATGGAAGTTTAGTTTTACTTGATGGGGCACAAGCGGTTCCACATAGAGAGATAAATGTTAAGAAGTTGGATGTTGATTTTTTGGCTTTCTCAGGACATAAAATGCTTGGTCCCAGTGGTATTGGTGTTTTATACGGAAAACTGGATTTACTGGAAAAACTGAAACCATTTGTCATAGGAGGAGATACTGTAAAAAATAGCACTTATGATAATTTTGAAATTGAAGATATACCCAAGAGATTTGAGGCAGGCTTGCAAAATTATGCCGGGATAATTGGTTTAGGAGAAGCTGTAAAATATTTAACAGAAATTGGGTTAAAAAATATTGCAGTCCATGAGCAAGAGTTGAATAGATATATTTCTGGTGAATTTGCTAAATTGGGAATTGAAATTATTGGAAATTTAGATTCAGAAAAGAGAAGTGGAATAATTAGTTTTAACATTAAAGGGATACACCATCATGAAGTTGCTGGAATGCTTAATGAAAGTGCAAATATCATGATTAGAAGCGGTATGCATTGTGTTCACTCTTGGTTTAATGCCCATAATTTAGATGGCTCTGCCCGAATATCATTGTATGTTTATAATACAAAAGAAGAATGTGAAGTTTTAGTTAATGAAATTAAGAAGACGGTAGAACTCGTATCTTAAAAAGAGTTGTTGTGTTAGATTCAGTTTAAAGCCCCCGAGTCTGTTTTAGTTTTTATTTAGCCTCAGATTTAGTTTAGTTAGTTGCCCCCGAGAAAAAAGAGTTATAGCAAAAAATTTGGGTCGAAACGAAGTGAAGCCGTTTAGCAAATGTTATAGATAGTTGCGTAGCAATTGTCGTCTTTGTTTTATCCTCGCTAAACGAAGTCAGTCCCGTTAAGAAGTATTGGTTTATCTTTACGTGCAGAGGTTATTTTATCGACGATAGAAGAATAAAAAAGAACTGCGTTGTCGACGTAAAGGCACTGAAATAATTGAGTATAAGGTGTGTTAATTTTTCTGAGCTTGTCGAAGGCAAATGCTTAAGTTTCTTAACGAGGAACATTAAGCTTTTGAGTTAT
>JAAOXZ010000018.1 GCA_018221085.1 Candidatus Woesearchaeota archaeon | reverse complement strand
TTAGCTACGTCTCCTGACGTTTTCAATCCTCCATCGGCACATACCGGCATATCATATTCCTTAGCTACCTTAACTACTTCCGCAATAGCACTTAATTGAGGCATTCCCGAACCAGAAATAGCCCTAGTACTACATACTGGGGAAGGTCCAATGCCTATTTTTAATCCATCAGCACCAGCTTCAATTAAATCTCTGGCAGCTTCTGCAGTAGCAATATTGCCCACCATAATATCGACAAAAAAACGTTCTTTTAATTCTCTTAAACATTGAATTACAAAATCAGAATGGGCATGGGCTACGTCCAATATTAACACATCTACTCCGGCTTTAATTAAGGCCGCCCCTCTCTCCACAGAATCTTTCACTCCTACGGCCGCCCCAACTTTCAATCTACCTTTAGCATCACGACAAGCACTGGGCCAAAAACCAATCCGTTTAATATCTTTAGTAGTAATTAATCCTTTTAACTTTCCTTGCTCCATCAAAGGCAATTTTTCAATCCGATGCCGCTGTAGAATCTTTTTAGCTTCTTCTAAACCAATTCCGTACTTTGCCATCACTAATCTGTCTCGAGGCGTCATTACTTCACTAACTCTTTTCTCCCAGTCCTCTTCAAACAAATAATCTTTAGAAGTAAAAATACCATTTAATTCTCCATCTCCAGTTACCATTAAACTGGTTACTCCTTCGGCCCTCATTAATTCTACTGCTTCTCCTATGGTAGCGTTGCTATGTATTGAAATCGGATCATCAATCACATAACTAGTGCTTCGCTTAACCTTCCGTACTTCATTGACTTGGTTTTCAATAGTATCAAATTGATGTATTACTCCCAATCCTCCTTCCCGAGCCATCGCAATAGCCATTTTGTGTTCTGTTACTGTGGCCATGTTAGAACTGACTAAAGGAATATTCAAAGAAACATTTTTGGTAAATTTAGTTTTGGTATCAGCTTCACTTCTAGATCTCAAAGGTGTCCTTCTGGGAACTAATAAAACATCAGCATAGCTTAAGCCCAACCTCAAATTTTCCATCAACCCCAGCTAAACAATTCCAATTTAAAAGAATTTATACCCTGTAAAATACAAAAAATTATTAAACCACCGCCCCTCAAAAAAACCATGCAACCTTTAGTCTTAAAATATAAACCGGAATCTCTAAAAGATATCAAAGGACAAGACGAACCCTTAGCTAAATTAGCGAATTACGTCCAAAACTATAAATCTCAAAAAAAGAAAGCTATTTTGATTCATGGCCCCATTGGTTGTGGTAAAACCTCTTCGATTTATGCTTTGGCTAAACAATCCTGCTCAGAAATTATTGAAATCAATTCTTCCGACCTTAGAAATGAAGCTGGCATTAATTCCATCATTGGTGGAGCTCTGAAACAACAATCTCTGTTCTTCCAAAATAAAATAGTTTTAATAGACGAAATAGACAATATCTTCGGCCGGCAAGATCGCGGTTGTGCCCTCGCCATCAAAAAACTGATTCAATCTTCTAATTATCCCATTATTCTCACTGCTAACGATGCCTACAGCAAAAAACTTTCCAAGTTGAGAAGATCTACTGAAATGGTAGAATTTAATCAATTGAATCACAACACTATCGCTGCCCACCTCCAAGAAATCTGTCAAAAAGAAAACATTCAATACGAAGAAAAAGCTTTGAACACTTTAGCCAGAGTGGCGGATGGAGATTTAAGGGGGGCTGTAATTGATCTTCAACTTTTTGCCCATGATAAAAACTTAACCATGGAGAAACTAGATTTTCTTCCGGACCGTAAAAAAGCCGACACTATCTTCAACACTCTTAAATTGATTTTCAAGGCCACCGATGTTAATAACTCTCTTTCCGCTTTAAATAATGTGGATCTTCCGTTTAATGACCTCTTCCTCTGGATAGACGAGAACTTACCTAAAGAATACACCAAGCCAGAAGACTTATGTAATGCTTATCAAAAATTGAGTAACGCTGACATCTTCAATGCCCGTATCAGAAGACAACAACATTGGAGATTCTTAGTTTACATTAGCAATTTCTTAACTGCTGGCATTTCTTCTAGTAAATCTCAAAAGTATGCTTCGTTTACTAAATACGGCCCCACCACTAGAATCCTTAAACTCTGGAAAGCTAAAATGAAAAATTTCAAAAAGAAAGACATCGCTACTAAAATCGCCCTCAAAACTCATTCCTCTCAAAAACAAGTCTTAAAGAACTTCCCTTACCACAAGACTATATTCAAAAACTCAGAAAACCAACAACCATTCATCGACCAATTCGACTTCTCCCAAGAAGAAATAGACTGGCTCAATAGGTAAAAT
>JAAOXZ010000017.1 GCA_018221085.1 Candidatus Woesearchaeota archaeon | reverse complement strand
TTTTGGGAGTAATAAGTTTTTTGTGATTCAAGTTAAGCTAACATGGAACAGAACTGATCTGTGAATTAATTGGAAAGGGGGTTTGAGGTGAAGATGAGGTGAGATCAGACAAATGTGAAAAGGTGGTAGTTAAATCGCCTTTAATAAGGTCAATCCAAAAAAGAAAATCATTTTGAGGTAAATTGTTTATCTTTTTGGTCTCACAAAAGGAAAGGCAGATTGCAATAGCTTCTGCATTAACTTCACTTCGCCATGTTCCATGTGTCCTACGAAGACCAGCGAAAGATTTGACAGTGGCTTCTGCTAAATTGTTATCACGAAGTTTATGACGTTCTTCAGGTGGAAGTAATTTATATCGGAATAAATCATCCCAATACTTGTCAATTCTTTTAAGAATTCGTGTTAAATCTAAAAATGATTCAGGGATAGTGGCAAAAGTATCTTTAACGATTGCATCAAAAGTTTCACGACATTCTAAAAGAGAATAATCATCTTTATCCTGATTACACAGGAAATAATATAATTTTAACGTTAGCTCAGCCTCTGCACGAAGATTACGCATTTCTATTTCTTGTCGACGAATTTCAGTCTTGTTCAAGTAATTTTTTGGCTTTTTAGCTTTCTGACCACGTCGAGCATTTGAGGGTTTCATTGAATCCTTACTTTCAAGGATCTTAGATTCTATCTTATTAGCAATTCTAAAATTACGTTTAACAATGTCTACTAAATCGCGATTTAAATGAATGTGACATTTGGTTTTGGTTTGCGGTAATTTACTATAAGCAGAAAAGAAATCGGACATTATCCAACCATCATAGCCCTCGAGAATTTTCTTTGGAACTTGATGGGCTCTGCTTGGAGATGCAACGAATATTCTAACATAGGTGGAACAAAAGACCCACATCCAGCCTTTTTTACCATCCAAAGGCATTCCTGTCTCATCAATCTTTATCCATTGGTCTTTTTTGAGTTCTCTCTTCAAATCGTCCAATGCGGGTCCAAGGACATCACCAGTCTTTTTCAGCCAGTTCAAGAGTGTTTCATCTGCAATTCTTTGTTCTTCGCCGAAAAGAATTCCAATTTCTTTCGTAGTATATTCTAATAAGCCACGGAGACTAATTCGTTTCATTAAAGCATATGCCATGTATCCATATCCAAAAATATATTTTGGATAGGTAGGAACAAGATAACGAGCACTGATTAATTTATTACACTCTGGACAGTATTTTCGATAAACCTTATATAACTCAATAACATACTTAAGACCATGATGTATCTGAATGACATCGATTACATGACGAGTATAATAGTCATGGTTTCTTACTCCTTTTGGAATGACATGACGGCATTTGGGATTTTGACAAACAGTTGGAAAGATTGTTCGGACAGTATCATAAACATTTAAGTCACTTGGGCGCTTTCTACCACCTCCCTTTCTTCCAGGTGGTTTACCAGTCCGTTTTTTCCTATTATTAGATTGGGAAGTCTTTATCGGAGATTTTTTGTTAGTTTTTCTCCTTGAAGTTTCCTCTTCAGTATTGAATTCTTCTTTCCCTTCTGATTTATTATTGATTTGCGAGTTATTCTTTAAAGAGGAAGACTTATTCTCCTGTGGTTGGAATTTTGATCCATGTGATGTTAGTTCTGTGTTATTCTGAATTTTTTCTTGAATAGAGGGAGAAAATTCCTTTATTTTCTTAGAATTAATGAAAGATTCAATATTTTTTGAACTCAATTCCTTAATGAAGGGTTGAAAGTTTTTAGCTTGTGCTAGACGCTTTTTTTCCAATTCAGTTTGACTATGTAAAAGTCGTTGATTTTCTTGTTCTAGTTCTTCTAGAGATTTCTTGGCTGTTTTAAGATCATTCTTAAGTGCTAAAGTTTGTATTTCGGTATGAACCTTTATTGCTTGGTCTTCAAATTGTTGTCTTTTGATTTCATCAAGTTGATCGTGAGTAGTTTTTAATTTTGCGTTAAGAGTTAAAATAATGTCTTCAAGTTCATTTTGATTTACTTTAAGTGATTGTCGTTCCTTTTTAAGATCTTGTATAACGTTTTCATATAAAATATTCTTTTTGTATAACTCTTCTGTCATATTTTGTAAATCTTTAATCTGGGCTTGATTCTGAATGAGTTGACCCATTAATTTTTCCAACTCTGATTCTTTAATAGGTTTTAACAGACGATGAACATGTGATAGAATAATTTTGAGACTACAATCAAACCATAGAATTATTTTTCGTCGTATATTCTGGATTGAAATAGTTAAGTAGAATTTTTTTCCTTTAGCTGACTCTTTTGTCCTTAAAATGAAACTTGACTCTGTTTTTTCTTGCCTTTTATTATTATTCTCAAGTTCTAATTCTTGTTGATCTTTATTGATCGTTGTTAGCTCTGATTGAATGTTTTTTTCTAAAACTAACTGTTTTTTCTTTGATAACCATTGATTGTTTTGCTTTTTTTGTTGTTGATCTTTAAGAAACTCTTGAAATGTTATTAGATTGTTCTTTCTCTCTTTTAGTTCTAATTCTCCATTCACTGAAAGTAATTCATTATAATTAGTCTCATGCTCTGATTTTAGCTTATATTGCGTCTTAACAAACTTTGTACGGTCTATTGTTTTCTTGTATCTTCTCCAAACAGCTGTAATTCGTAGAATTCTTCTACGTTCAAATCGTGTAATGTGCATTGTATAAATCAAAGGTAATAAAAGAACAAAAATATGCAGTGAGAGTAGAACCATATATAGATTTATTCAATATAATTTTTAAGAATATTGTCGGTCAGAATTTTTTAAAACACAAAAAACTTATTACTCCCAAAAAAAATTAGAAATAAAATCAAAATCGAATAAAAATGATTTATTGTATTGTATTGTACAACAA
>JAAOXZ010000092.1 GCA_018221085.1 Candidatus Woesearchaeota archaeon | reverse complement strand
TTTATTCTGGGAACAAACTTCTTATCTCTCACCACTCCTGTTTCTGGACCTCCACCCATACCCAATTCTAAATTCCCTTTCAATAAATTCATCATTACCGTTTCCGCTCCATCATCTAAGTTATGACCAGTTACTAACTTCTTACCTTTCAATTCTCGAGCTTTCTTATTCATCAGCCATCTTTTGATTACTCCACACACCATACAATTACTTAATTTCTGTTTCGCTTGTACTTTAGCCCGAATAAAACACATTGAACAGCCAAATTCTTTCCGCATATCGATTATATTCAGTTTAATATTTTCCTTCTGGCAAAAAGTCTTAGTATTTTCTAAATTCTCTTCAGACCATTTCCCAATTAACAGATCAATAATCATTCCTTCTACTTGATAGCCAAACTTATGTAATAAATACAATACTACTGTGGAATCTTTCCCCCCAGAACAAGCTACTACTAACTTATCTTTTTTAGTACATAGCTTATAATCACGAATAGTTTTCTTGACTTTCTGTTCCAAGTAGTTGATGAATTTCTGATCATTCATACACTCTAAAAAACAATCATTTTTATAAATATATTCTAAGAAAGAATCGTTCTTCTAAGTTAACTTTATAAAAAAGAAGCAGTTTAGACTACTTGAAGTTAGGTGGTTTTCTTAAAGTTGTTTTTAGAAAAAATGTCAATAAAATCAAAACTAAAAAAAGCTTTAGCGACTGCTGCCTGTGTGGCTGCTTTTTTGAATCCTACCTTAGCTAAAGCTACAGATCTTGAACCTCAACCAACATTAGATGTTTCATTAGAAGATAAGCTAGAGCAAAAAATACCCCAACAAGACACTGAATTAATAGAATTCATTGATGTAGAAGAAAATAATTTTGATTGGAAAAATTATTTTATAGAAGTGCCATTAAATTCGTTAAGTGCTTTTGTTACCACAGTCTTATGGCATGAACTAGTTGGACATGCCTTAACTGCAAAATATATGGGGTGTAAACACATTGAAATAAATGGTCCCGACATCAATAAACAATCGTTTGCCTCAGTAACTGTAACCAATTCCGGATTCACAAAATATGAACGTAATTTATTTCATTCTGCTGGTGTAGAAGCGACTTCTGCATTGAGTCATTTATTGTATCAAGGATTAAAAAAAGACCAATTTCCTGAAGATATGAAACAAGTAATTGCTACTACTTCTTTATTCATGATCATCGATAGACACCGTTATATATGGTCCACTGCAATAAAAAATTATTCGGGATCGGAAATTGATCGGAGTAATGATTTTAAAAATGTTATGACTACTGCTGGTACTCCAGAACTTTTACCCGGAATGTTGATGGAGAGAGATCACCCGGTTAATGGCATCATCTTAAAAAAAGGCAATATTTACTATTTTAAGAATAATGATCGAAGCAAACCTTATCATTTCAGACCCTTTGTAGATAAGAAAGGAGATTTCAGAAAATTTTTGAATCCGGAATTTTATTTTAATCGTCAACGGAGCAACAAAACTTTACAAAGAAATATCGATTTAGCTTATGGTGTTGCTTTGACTATGTCTGCAGTGGAGTTGGGATTAAGGTGGAAAGAAATATTTTATTTGACAGAAACTGCTTTAGGTGGAAATCCTAAAGCTCCAGAAGGTTATGATGTTCTGAAAGCTGGTTTTTACCCCATAGAGAAGGGATTTTTAGTTAGTGTAGATGGTACTTGGTGAAAAAAATAAAAAAAATAAAAACTAACTCAATTTACCATATACCCAGGCAAATAGGTAAACTATTGCAAAACTAAACACTGCTCCTTCTAACATTCCTAAGATTATTCCGCCCCAACTCAAGGAAAAGAACACGTGCCATTTCATCATTTGTTCTACTCCATTCGTGTAAAGTCCTAACTTACCTAAAACTCCTAGAACTAACATCCATGCTGCAGAAATAATCGCTGCTGCTTCGGCAACTGCTAAAACTTTTATTTTTTTCGCCATTGATCGTACCTCCTTTTTTTACTATTAATACTTTATACTTTTTATAACTTTCTTCTTCTCAATAACAAAGAATTAGTAATTACACTCACACTGGATAAAGCCATTGCTCCTCCAGCCAGCATTGGATTCAATAACCAACCAGTAAAAGGATATAATACTCCCGCGGCAATGGGAATCCCTAATGAATTATAAAATAACGCCCAGAACATATTCTGACGGATTTTACTCATCGTCATTTTACTTAATTTAATCGCTTTCGGAATATCTAACAAACTATTTCTCATTAACACTATATTACCTGATTCCATCGCCACATCCGTTCCTGAACCCATAGCAATGCCAATATCTGCCTGTGCTAACATCGGAGCGTCATTAATTCCATCACCTACTGCTCCCACTTTCCCTTTTTGTTGTAATTTTTTAACATATTTAGCTTTCTCTCCGGGCAAAACTTCGGCAAAGAAATGTTTAATCCCCATTTTCTTAGCAATAGCCGTAGCAGTTCTTTTATTATCTCCCGTAATCATGTAAACTGAAATCCCCAATTCCCTCAACTCTTTCACTGCCTGAGGAGAATCTTCTTTAATTTCATCTGCCACTGCAATAATACCTAACACAGTTTTGCCTTCCAACAAAACCATGGCCGTCTTTCCTTCTCCTTCCAGTTGAGAGATTTTTTTCTGAAACGAAGTTAAATTGACTTTTCTTTCCTGCATCAAACGTAAATTACCTAATAAATAGTCTTTCCCAGCAATCTTAGCTTTCACTCCTTTACCAGTAATGGCTTTAAAACCGATTACTTTCTTCCAGATAATATTCTTAGCTTTAGCTTTATTCACAATTGCTTCTGCCAAAGGATGTTCTGAATGCTTTTCAATACTGCCGGCTAGTTCCAACAATTTCTTCTCTGAAACTCCCTTACTTAACACTAAATCCGTTACTTCCGGTTTACCTTTAGTAATCGTTCCCGTTTTATCAAAAACTACACATTTTAATTTATGGGCTGTTTCTAAAGCTTCCCCACCTTTAATCAAAATTCCTTGCTTAGCTCCTTTCCCAGTTCCTACCATTATCGCCGTCGGCGTTGCCAAACCCAAGGCACAAGGACAAGCAATTACCAACACTGCTACGGCTGCAATTAAAGCGAAACCCACTTCTGCCTTCGCCCAAGAAAACCACACTGTAAAGGTTAACAAAGCGATAAAAATTACTATAGGTACAAAATAAGCTGAAACTTGATCGGCAAATCGTTGAATTGGTGCTTTCTTAGTTTGTGCTTCCTCAATTAATTTAACAATCCTGGATAAAGTTGTTTCCGCTCCTACTTTAGTAGCTTTAAATTTAAAACTACCTTGCTTGTTAATAGTGGAACCAATGACTAAATCTTTCTTTTTCTTTTCTACTGGAATACTTTCCCCAGTCACTAAACTTTCATCAATGGTAGACTGTCCTTCCACAATCACTCCATCCACCGGCACTTTCTCGCCCGGTTTAACTAACACTACATCTCCTTTCTGCACATCATCAATCGGAATCTTCAATTCTTTACCTTTCCTAATCACTGTAGCTGTTTTAGCTCCCAGTTTCATTAGTTTACTGATTGCTTCTGAAGTTTTTCCTTTCGCTTTAGCTTCTAAATATTTACCCAAAATCACCAAGGTAATCAATACCGCTGAAGCTTCAAAATATTGATGTCCTTCAGCAGCAAACAACACCACATAAACTGAATAGAAATAAGCTGCCGAAGTTCCCATGGCAATTAACGTATCCATGTTGGAAGTTTTATTCTTTAAAGCTGCCCAGGCACCTTGATAAAATTGTTTACCAATATAAAATTGCACCGGTGTTGCTAAAAACCACATGATATAATCCTGAAAGGGAATTGGATTCTTCATGAAAAACATTCCCAAAATAAATGTCGGCACCGCAAATATCAAACTAATAATAATTTTAGATTTTAATTTTTGCTGCTCTTCTTCTTTCTTTTTTTCTTCCAATGGAATGTCATGTCCATGCGCCACATAACCTTCATAACCTTTACTTTTAATCACTTGTACTAATTTTTTTTCATCAACTAATTTATCATCATATTCTATGGCTGCTTTCTCTGTAGAAAAATTAACACTTGCTGAAATAACTCCTTTTTCTTTATTCAATGCCTTACTAAGTACCGCCACACAACTCTGACAATGCATTCCAGATACTTTTATGGTTGTTTTTTTCATTTTACTCTCCTGGAGATTATTTTTGTCTTATTTAATTCTTTCCTCATCTTCCTCCACATCCACATCCGCCCCCACAACTTCCACCTTGTAATTCCGGCAGACTATCTAATTCTTCATTAACCGAATTAACATCTACGTCATCCTTTACTAAAAATACTCCGGGGATCATTCCCATCCAGCAACTCCAGGAAATAGTTCCTTCTTCAGTGGGCGTAAACTCAATGATTTGTTCGCCTTTTTTAATATCAAAATTAAGTCCTAATTTAGGCACTTGTATAGCATTATTACAGCCATTAATTTCCTTTCCTTCAATAATCCATCTTACCGGTACATCCTTTTTCAATACAAATTTATCCGGTTCCCAGCCATACTGATTCACTTCCATTCTGATTTCCTGATAGCCATCTTTGAAAACCAATTCACTACCTGCCTCCTCATCACTTACATCATCCACAAAAGTAAAACCAGAAGTTATTGAATTGAAATCATAACCCGTTCCCGTTAAAGCTAATCCCCTATTTACCATCACCAATCCTAAAATAATGATTACTACTCCTGAAACCTTGAGAATCTTATGGGTTGTTTTCTTACCAATAATACTAGCCAAATAGCCAAAACCCAACATTACTGGCAAAGTTCCTAGCGCAAAGACAAACAATAATTTTGCTCCTTCTACCATACTGCCAGTTCCTGCTGCCATAATATAGATGGCTTGTAAGGGACCGCAGGCAATCATTAACCCATTTAACAAACCAAATACTAATGGACTATTGGAATGTTCTTTTTTCTCTCTTTTTACCCGTTTAGTTATAAAATTAGGTAATCTAATTTGGAACTTTCTTAACTTGGGAAAAATATTTAACATCTTCAATCCAAAAATTACTAAAAATAATCCCGCTAAAATTCCGGCTACTCCTCTCAGCATTGGAGTAAAGGCAATAATACTTCCCAATAATCCAAACGCGGCTCCAATTACAGTGTAAGATATCAACTTTCCAATAGCATAAGACATATGCATTTTATGTGGTTTCTTACCTTCTTTCAATCCTTTGGCAGTATAAGAGACTACAAAACCCCCACACATACTCACACAATGAAAACCAGTCAATAAACCGACTATAAATAACAAACCATAACCCATGTTTTGGCTAATTTCCGGCAAAGAAATAGTATCTACAAACTGTAACAGAAAATAACCAATTACTATTACACCAATCAAACCAAAAATCCAGCCAAACCATTTCTTTTTGCTACTTCCTTGCCACTCTTCGCAAAAATAGCCTTTCTCTTCTATTTTTTTCTTAAGTTTGGTATAACTTGTTTTCTCATCATCAAATAATACTTCTACTTTTTCGGTAGCATAATCTATTTTAAGACTTTTAACACTATTTCTGTCAAAGATTTGCTTCGCAATGATCTTCTCACAACTGTGGCAAGTCATACCTTTCGCTCTGAATTCTTTTTTTACTAATGTCATTCTATTTGGTAACCTTCTTGTTTGATAGTCTTTTTGATAGCTTCTTCTTTCACTGTGTTTTCATCAAATTCGATTGTTGCTTCTCCTTTACGATTCACTTCAAAATTAGTTACCCTGATACTATCCAAAGCATCTTCAATTAACATTTCACAACTAGGACAATGAATCCCTTTAATTTTCAGATTAATCCTTTTCATTTTAAACCTCTTTTGATACATAACCAGTTAGTCTTGCTAATTGATCTAAACTTTGTTCGCCAGGATACAATTCTCCATTAATCTTCCAAGTCGGATAACCTCGTACTCCTGCTGCAGAACAGACTTCCTGACTTCGATCACAATCCACATAATCTATATATTGGAAAGAACTGCCAAATTCTTCTTTCTGGTTTTGACAATGGGAACACCATTCTGTCCCATACATAGTTACTCCTTCCTTAGTTAACCATTTAGCCAAGTCATCATATTCTCCTGATCCGTTAGAGTCAGTACAACCTACCAAAAATAACGCTCCAATTAAAACAGTTAATAATAATATTTTTTTCCACATTTTATTTCCTCCACACGTTTTCATGACAGTATAGAAAATGAAACGCTTTATAAGCGCTTGTATGAAACTAGTTTCAGAATGAGAATTTCTTGACTTCTGCTCCAACCACGCTCTCGGCAATTAACTTCTCGGCATCTTCAATTGCTGCTTCTACTTCTTGCACTACTTTCAGATTACCTTTGGTTTCCGGATGTTTAGCAATCATAAACGAACAGCAATCGGGATATGGTTGAATAGATAACTCATAAGTTCCAATTTGCTTAGCTAAATTAACAATCTCTTCTTTATTCGTTCCAATCAAAGGGGCAAACACTGGCCAACTAGCAGCATCATAAATACAATTAATATTTTCTAAAGTTTGAGAAGCTACTTGACCAACGCTATCTCCCGTCACTATGCCCTTTGCCCCTTCCATTTTAACAATCTGATTAATAATCTGCATCATGAATCGCCGATAGACAATCATTCTCAATTTAGAAGGTACTTTCATGATAATTTCTTTCTGTATCTTTTCGAAAGGTACAATATACAACTTAGAATTTAATTGAATCTTAGTTAGTTGTTCTACCAATTCTTCTACTTTAGTTAATGCTCCCCGAGCTTGAGTTTTATTCAGGATATGAACAAAGATCACCTTACAGCCTCGCTTCATCAATAGAAAAGACGCCACTGGGCTGTCAATTCCTCCAGATAATGAACTAATTACCTTACCCGCAGTTCCGACCGGTAAACCACCCACTCCAGAATATTTATAACTATACACAAACGCTTCTTTTTCTCCAATCTCAATAAAAACTCTCATCTCAGGATTCTTAACATCCACTTTCTTACCCAATTCTTCAATTACTGCTCCGCCCACTTCCCCATTCACTTCTGGAGAAGTTAAAGGAAAATCTTTATTGGATCTTTTAGTTTCCGCCTTAAAAGAAGTAAACTCTTGCTCCCGTAACACTTCCACGGCTTTCTTTTTAATATCTTTAATATCTAATTTTGACTTCAGGGCAAATGAGAAATTAGAAATACCAGGTAATTTATCTAAAACTTCCACCACTTCACTAACTTCTATTTTCTTCTGCAAAACTCCAATTATCCGACCGTAACGGCGATAAACTTTACTTACCACATCACCCAAGGATTTCTTAATATTTTCCACTAATTTTTTTTCAAAGAAATCTCTATTGTTTCCCTTAGTCCCAATTTCGCTATAATGGATTATAATATGATTCATTTGGATTACCTGTGTTTTAACACCACTACATTAGTCATCCCTCTTCTCTTCCGTTCAATTAACCCTCTGCCTTCTAATCTATCTAGTAACCGAGTCATTTTAACTTTGGTTAGGCCAGTTTTTTCCACTAAATCAGATTGAAAGATGGTTCCTTGAGCTTCTAAAACTTTCTCAAAAATTTGTTTCTCTTCTGCAGACAAATCATTCATTACCGTTTCATAATCTTCTCTTTTAATCTGTTTAGGTTCTACTCTCTTCTTCTCTTTACCAAAGAAAACAAAATAGCCCCCTACTAAAATTAACAAGACAATTAATCCCGTCGCAATGTTGGTTTGAAAATTAATTGTTCCCCACATTGGACAATCTGATCCATGAGTACAAGCCGCATTAACTA
Source organism: Candidatus Woesearchaeota archaeon (assembly GCA_018221085.1). Taxonomy (GTDB): domain Archaea; phylum Nanobdellota; class Nanobdellia; order Woesearchaeales; family GW2011-AR9; genus JAAOXZ01. Next base: position 2,218 of record JAAOXZ010000092.1, on the reverse strand, counting down.
TCTCCACTAATGCCCGATTAAAGGAATAAACAATAAAACTAACCACGATAGCTATCCCTATAATTACATACCCCACTAATCGATTATTCATTTTGTTTCTGTCTTAACCCACTTTAAAAAGGTATCGTTACCTTTTCTAATCGACCAAGAAATCACACAGGGGACTTCGTAAGAATGTAAATCTTTAGTTCTTTGAATTACTTTTTTGACTAATTTACCCTGGGTTTTCATCAACAGCGCCAATTCTTTACCTGATTGAATTCTTCCTTTCCAAGGATACATAGAAGTAATTGGAAACAGATTAACACAGGCAATTAACTTCTCCTGCATCAACTTTTTAATCATCTTTTTAGCTTCTACTAAATCTTTTACCGTAGTATAAACCAAACTATAACTCATTTTGTTAACCTCTTTTAACAAATTAAGTAAAACTTAATCCTTTTTAACTTTTTCCCTTCCCTTACCATTTTTAGCAAAAATATATAAATTAGTTAAAATTTTAAAGATTATGCCTATCGAAATAGATTATAACAAATGTTGTTGGAAAGACGGTAAATGCACTAGTTGTTCTTGTGGTGGTGCTTGTAAAGGATGTGTAGAAGTCTGTCCCGTTGATACACTAAAAAGAGGAGATACCATCGAAATTGACCAAGACAAATGTATCGATTGTGCAGCTTGTGTTAGTGCATGTAAACACAATGCCATCACTTTAATTAAAAATTAATTTTTCTTAACTTTTTCCCTATAATTCTCAATCGCTTTCCCTAAAGCTTCTCTGCCCAACACTGAGCAATGAATTTTAACGGGAGGTAACTCTCCACCTAATTCTTTAACGATATCTTTGGCCGTTATCTTCAAGGCTTCTTCAATTTTCTTACCTTTCACTATCCGACACATCGCTTCAGAAGAAGCTATTGCCGCAATACAGCCGTAAGTTAAAAATTTAATATCAACAACTACTCCGTCCTTAATTTTCAAAAAAACTTTCATGACATCCCCACATCTAATGTTGCCTACTTGTCCTACGGCATCAGGGTTCTTCATTTCTCCAGCGTACTCTAAACTTTTAAAATGCTCCAATATTTTTTCAGAGTACATTTGATAACCTCCCCAACGGAGATATTTTTCTTAATTTTTCTACAATTTTTGGTAATATTTTCAACACATAATCAATTTCTTTCTCAGTATTAAACCTGCTCAAAGTCAACCTCAAACTACCGTGGGCTTCTTCATCTCTCAAACCAATCGCTTTCAACACGTGAGAAGGTTCCAGTGTCCTCGAAGAGCAAGCAGAACCAGTGGAACTGCAAACCCATTTTTGATCTAGATAACCGCCGAGAGCTTCTCCTTCAATACTTTTAAAAGAAAAATTAGCATTATTACATAACCGTTGATCTCCCCGACTACCATTTAATTGAGTTCCTGGAATTTTTAAAACACCTTCCACTAATTTATCTCTCAACCGAGTCATAAATTCAACATGTTTTTTATTCATGCCTAATTTTACTGCTTCAGCAAAACCAACTACTCCCGGAACGTTCTCTGTTCCTGCTCTGAGACCAAATTCATGACCGCCACCATGTTTCCAAGGAGTAATTTTTATTCCCCGTCTCAAATACAAAGCTCCCACTCCTTTAGGTCCATGAATTTTATGGGCATTCAAAGAAACCAAATCTAAATTTTGTTTCTCTACATTCAATTCTGTTTTAGTATAACTTTGACAAGCGTCAGTATGTAAATAAATTCCATTAGCTCGACAGATTTTTCCTAATCTTTCTAAATTTTGAATAGTACCTATTTCATTATTACCTTGAATGATAGATACTAAAATTGTTTCCGACCTAATCGCTTTCTCCAAATCTTCTTCCTTGACAAAGCCTTCTCTATCGACATTCAAATATGTTATTTCGAAGCCCTGTTTCTCTAACCATTCACAAGCCCTTAACACACAATCATGTTCTATTTTAGTAATAATAATATGGTTTCCCTTACTTTTATTAGCAAAAGCAATTCCTTTAATGGCCAAATTATTGGATTCTGTTCCGCCAGAAGTAAAGATAATCTCTTCTGTCTTGGCTCCGATAGATTTAGCAATCACCTTCCTAGCCAGTTCTAAAGCATCCTTAGAACTTTGTCCCAATGTATGGGTTGAAGAGGCATTACCATAAACTTCACCAAAGTAAGGAATCATTTCCTTCACTACTTTAGGATCTACTTT
>JAAOXZ010000016.1 GCA_018221085.1 Candidatus Woesearchaeota archaeon | reverse complement strand
GCAATGTTAGCAATATATTTCGCCCAATCTAAAATCTCAGCTAGAGTACCTAACCAGGCTGTAGCATCGTAATAACCGCTTTTAGCAGCTTTGATTTTATCATCTAAATTTTCATCTTTGCTGCCCAAATCTGTAAAGGCAAAAGGAATCTGAACCGTAACTTCCTGCACTTCAGCATTCTTAACTGCTTTCTTTCCCAACTGAGAATAAACATTCATATAACAAGTGTATTCTAATTCTGCTCCCTTAAATGCTTCCACACTTTCCGTAACATCAAAATAACTCCGGGAATCAAAATCTGGAGAAAACTCTAAAATCAACACCGGTTCCGGATTCTCACTCGTTCTACCTGCCAAATTATCAAACAGTACTTCCCGTTGATTACTTCCAAAACCACTTTCTGGTTCACAACCAATTAAATCAATCTTCACTGCCTTAGCATTAGAATCAGTCTGTAAACCTACTTTCATTGCCATTCGAGTAGAAATTAACTCCGTAGTATCCATATCAATAAAATCTCCTTCCCCACCTAACGGCTTAACAGAACTGACTTCCCAATAATCTGGTTCTTCTTCATCTAACACTCCCAATAATTCAAATTTATACTTTCCATTAGAACCAGACTTTATATTCTCTGGCTCGGCTAACCAAGACGCAACATTTCCTGCCGTATCCATCACCAAAATTTCTAAATTGACAGAACTATCGGGACCACTTTTCACATCCGTAGTTTCTAACACACAAACCCATTTTCCATCTTCTAAAGAACAATCTTCCTCAGTAAAAGCTTGCCAGCCGGCTTCTCCTACTTCGTGATACTCTTCAGAAAATTTAGTTTCCGCATCCATCACGGCGTCATTCAAATTAACTAAAATAAACAACCCGCTGTTTTCTACTACTTCTAATTCAATACTTAAAATATCATCACTTTGAAAATAACCTTTCTTCCCAGCGTCACTCCAACCAAAAATTTCTGCATCCACCACTTGCGGACCAGAATTATCGACTACTACTTCTACGCTGGGCTTATGTCCTTCATTACCTACTTTATCTTTAAAATAACTTAAACCAATCAAAACCTCTTTGGAACTACTACTGTAATCAACATCCCAGTAACCTTCGCCGGTCTCCTCGTCAAAAGAATCCGGTGAATCAAAACTGCCTCCACCTATCGCTGCCAAATTAGCTTTTATCCCCTTACTATCAATTCCTACTCCTTCTTCACGTACTTCCAAGACCACTCTATTCTCGACGCTGCTTTTTCCACTGACATAACTCACATCCTCGTATGTTCTTTCAGTTTCAAAAACTACTGCTTCTGGAGAATAACTATCCACTACAAAACTCTTACTCAAAGTTTTCTCAGCCATGTTTCCCGCGTCGTCTTCTGCTACTACCCGCACCGAAACACTACTGGCCGGATTTACTTCTACATTTTCCCAACGGCAAGTCCACATATCGCCGCTGCCAAATTGACAATCTACTTCATCGCCATCTAACTCTGCTTGATCGGAATAAGCTTTCGCTCTCAAAAAACTGCCTTCTTCTGTCACATTAACTTCAATCGCAGTATCGGAGTTATATTGTCCAATAAATTCTCCAAAATCAATAAAACGGATTTCATTATCAATTACTGGTGCCATAAAATCAGCAGCAAAACTTTTCACTTTACTGGTTTCGTGTCCCAATCTATCTCTTGCTTTAATTTGTATGCTCTTCCTACCTTCTCCTTCCAAGGAAGTAGCTAACACTCCTCCAGTTTCGCTAAAGTCAAAATCACAATCTTTTTCACTAAAGGTTTCGATAGTTTGTAAAACAGTATCGCTTTCCGCATCCAAAATCTCCACCTTCTCCAAACCGACACACATTTCCGGTTTGTCTTCTACTGAAAAGTCTAATTTGACTTCCCCGCCATCCTGCCATACACGATTAAATTTAATTTCCGGACCAGAACCATCGGCAGTAATAGCATCGCTATCTCCTACTGTCTGCTCCACCATAAAAGTATCTAAAAAAGAAAATAACACATCAAAATTATAAGTTCTTTCTGTTACTCCATCATTTAACGGACTAACATAAGTACAAGTAGTTTCCATTTCTGAACTAGAACAAGTATTGAACTCCGCTTCGTTAGCACCTACAGTCAACTTAACATTTTCTGCCTCCACCGCACCATCATGTCCAGAAATAGTAGCTTCTACCGTCCAAACATCTCCGTCAGCATCAATAAACTCCTCAATCCCCCCACTTCCTTGATTCTTGGTAATGGAAACTGAGACTGCATGAACATCTGCTACGTAGAAGGGCATGCTTACTACTAAAGCAATTACTAAAAGTCCTGCAAAGCTCCACGCTCTTTTTTGTTCCATTTTCAACTAAATTTTGGTTCTAAAGCTGCTCTCACATCTGACATTCGGGAAAGCTTTCCCATCTCTCCAATCAACAACAAATCTTCTATTACTCGACCATTAATCTCGATGTCTTTAGGGGCACAAGCATCAAATAAACAACCTACTTCCGGTAAACAAACATACCCGCTACACTTTTTAGATTCTCCCTTAACTTTCAATGGTACATCTTCTAAATTTTGACTCAATAAATAAATTTCTAAAGTATCCGAAGTATAAAGATCTTCTGGGGTAATTTTAAGGTAAGTTGAAGGCGTATTCCATTCCATCATTCCTTTAATGGATTTTTCCATCCTAGTTTCATTGATAGTAAAACATTCTTCTTTTGCCCAACCTACAACATCATAAGCCATACAGCGGCCTTCTTCTTCAATCAGTAATTCTTCATCAGAATATAAATTGCCACTCAATTCATAAATTCCGGGAACCAATTCCACTTCCACTAATTCCTCTCCACTTACATCAATGGTTACTGAAAATTCATTGCCCATAATTTCTGGGTTCAAATCTGCCACTCTTTTCAAAATTACCATGGCCGATTCTTTTTCTGATAATTCCTTAACAGAATCAGTAAAATAATAATCGTTGTACCGACTAATACTGCCATTGGCTTCTACTTCTGTTATTGGTTCCTCATCTAAAAATAAATTATTTCCTTCGTTAAAGAAACATTGCTCCTTACCTCGCTCACAAGTAATTTCTTTGTAAGGTATTGGCATTCCCACCATCAAAGATGTTGCTAATCCTTCCCCATAAGTATATTTACAAACTAAGGGAGTTAAACATTTTTCTAAATTTTTCTTCTTGACCGAAACTTTAATCGGCTTAAACTTATGCATCTCAATCACTTCTTCTGGATACGTTTCTGCAGCATAACCAATAATGCCTGGTTGATCTCTCAGTTCATAAGTATCAATGGGATAAAAATTAATTAGATAATCTTCCTTCATGAAATTAACTACTCCGCCATAAACGGACGGATATTTGCTTTCCATTACTCCGCCGTCATTAGTAAAACCGATATCGCATTCTTCTTGTTCGGGAATAGTAAATCCAATTCTAACCAGTTCTAAAGGCTCTCCAGTAAAACTATCCACTACTACCGTCCTTAATAAGCCAGTGTCCCACAAATCTTCTTTACAAGCTAATCGACTAGCTGTCATCGGGAAACTCTCTCGCACTTCACCATCAGTCGGCATCTCATTATTTCTAATATTCCCTTCTAAGGAAAACACAAAGGCATAGCCTTCTCCATTCAAAGCTTCTGAATCTCTCAAAGAGACCAATACCGGATAACTAACATCATAATTAGTTTCATAAGTTTGTTGTCCCATCATTAACATCTGATATTGGACAAAAAAATGGAATGGCTTGATGACTCCATCTACGCTATTGGTTTTAAGATGGATCGGCCAATTAAAATAATCAAAACTAACATCTAAATCTTCTGCTCCTCGCATATTAACTACCGCCTGATCATAAGTTGCTTGATACAAACCACTTAATTGAGAATCGGGATAAACAAAATCATAAAAATTATCGCTGCCTAAAAATCTCAGCATCGGCACATAAGAACTCAACACTCTTTTTACACTTTCCTCCACCATTATCTCATTCCAAAATACCGTCGGAGCCAGTTCAAAAGTGACGGCTGACATCGGAGGTAATTTGTCCATCTCGGTTCCGGAAAAGATAGAAAGTAAATTCAATCCATGTGTTTCTAAAAATCCAAAATTAGTTTCTGCTTCTGTGATTTTATTAGCCACATCATAATAATGTTTTAAATTCAAAGGAACTTTCACGTAAAACTGATCCATTTCTGAATCGGCTCCGCCTCGTTCTGCTTCCAGAGACATTTTCAACCAAAAGCTAACCGAACTTCCACCCACACTCACTTCAGTTTCCATATCTCCTTTTTCAATTTCAAAACCTTGTTTTTCAAAAGCAGCGTAATCTTCTAAACAATCTGCTAATTTCTCGTCGACATATCTTCCTAATTGCGATTCAATAGAAAACTCCGGATCCTCTTCATAATATAACTCCGGTTGCCAAGAACTAAACACAATCTTATCTCGATTATTTAATTCCATATTATAGTGCCAATACGGAACCTTTGCTGGTTCTAAATTAAGCCCCATAGAATCAGTTGGCTTAGAAACAGAAAACTCACCTAACAACTCTGGATAAATATAACCCCCTTGTTGCCCCAAAATTAATAACCCTTTTTTGCCCACATCATATAAACAATTTTCCGTAAAAGATTTTATTCCCATAAACTCCAAGGGTACGTCTGCAATCAATGGTTCTCCTTCATCAGTAACTTTATCTGTGACTGCCATTTTACTCACGTATAAAATACCAGCAAATATGAATAACACTACGATTCCTATGATTATAAAAACGGTAATCTGTCCCCTTTTTCGCATAACAATAAGGTAGACCTTTTCTTTTATAAAATTAACGATAAACTCCCCTTAAAATAGGCACAATTATGGATATTTTCAAAAAAACTCCACAACATTTATTAAATCGCTTTATTTTCTTGGATTAAATGCGATAGTAGTATAGAGTCAACATCATTTGATTTGACATACAATGGTTATTACTCGGCGTTGCCAACGCCGTAACCCGAGTTCAAATCTCGGCTATCGCATATTTTTTATATTTCAGCAATCAGATTCGAAAGAAAAGGTTAACGTTGTAAAATCCAGCTGGTTAATCTTGAGGTTGTAAAACCTGTCTCGAAAGTTTTGGTTGTTGAATTAAAAATAGGGGACTAAGCGAGCGTAGTAAGCGCATGTCGCCTTTCGCTCCCAGTTGGCGAAAGAACTGTTGTATAACATTCTCGAAAGTTTTGATTGCTGAAAGCAATCGAAACTAGCGAATTTTACTTCAGTAAAATTTTAGCGTAGTTTTGGTTGTCGAATGAAATGAGGCAACAAAAACTAGCGAATTTCCAAAGGAAATTTTAGCGTAGTTTTGGTTGTTGAATTACTTTCAAGGTCGTAACACACTTCTCTCCAATTCAGTTAGATCAATCTTATAACCGCCTTTTCCTAGACGACAACAACCATGATACGGAGTTACTATGTAATACTTGTCTTCTCTATCCTCGGCAGTTTGCCAACCTTTCAAAGCGATACTCTGTTCTAGAATCTGCTTCATAGCTACCGTTTCTTTTAACGCCCGAGGATCTGATGGTGCACTACCACAAACCTCATCCGGAATGATTATTTTACCATTACTATCTAAGTTAAAATGTGGTGTGTACTCGGTAGAATTATCTAAGTCATAAATCCGCGCATAATCTAACAAATCTACGCCCCAAAAAGCAGCCACTACTCCTCCTTTATTGATATTAAAAAAATCGT
>JAAOXZ010000015.1 GCA_018221085.1 Candidatus Woesearchaeota archaeon | reverse complement strand
CGATAAGTATTGTGATTTCCTGCCGCAATTCCCGATACGTGAGTGCCGTGACCATGGTCATCCTCGGCACTATTGCTTTCCGGGGTGTTATTAAAACAACAACCCTCAGAACCACTACAATAACAATATTGATCCAGTATCCTGCCAGAAAAGGCATCGTTGTCTGTATCAATCCCAGTATCGACAATACAAATAGTTTCTCCGATTCCAGTAATACTTAAATTATCTATTGAGGTGTCCCACACATCATCAGCATTTATTTGCGGAACACTGGTATCTAAATTTAGAGTAAGAATACCATTCAAAAAAACTTGCTTAACTTGTGAATTTCTCCTTAATTTTTCCAATCCGTCTTCCGTTATTTCTCCAGAAAAAGCATTGATGGTGGAATATTGATGATTCACTTCAAACTCTTTTTCGTCAGTCATCATTCCAAAAAAACGTTCTTTATCTTCTAAATTCAATGAATCTAAAACTTCTTCTTGGTTTTCATTAATTATTTCTTTCTTTTCTTCTAAATTTTCAGCCACTACTTCTAAATCTTCTAATACTATAATTACCGACACTGTTTCTTCTCCCGCTAATTCTTCAAAAATACTATCTTCAATTTCTGCTAGCTCCACTCCAGTAACCATTCCAGTAATCCCTTCTTGATATAAGACAAAATAAACACTAGTCACTACAAAAACTAATAGTAAACAAATTTCTAACCCTTTTTTAACGCCGTTCTTCATATTCTAAATTAAGTCCAAATAACTTTATTTCCTTCTTTAATCAAACTGGCACCAATGCCTTCTCCTACATTGAAAAAATAACCGGAAATTACGCCCAACATTTCTTCTAATAATCCTCTCTTGACTTCGTAATTAATATAATTCACTTTTTTTAGCCCTGATACTTCCTTTAAGTAGGCTTCTGCAGTATCTCTATCTCCTAATTCATCTACTAGGCCTTCATTTAATGCTTCGATTCCCAATAAGAACTCTCCCGTGGCTACCTTTTTTACTTTTTCTTTACTTAAACCTCTATTTTCGGCCACTTCTTCAATAAAAAAATCATGAATCTTGTTTAATTTGCTTTGTAAAATTTCTTTTTCATCACTGGCTAACTTTCGATAAGGCGTTCCGATATCTTTATGTTCTCCCGCCACCAATCGTTCATAACTTACGCCGTATTCTTCCATTAGTCCGCTGAATTCTAAATAAGAACTGATTACTCCAATACTTCCAGTAATTGACATTCTATTAGCAATAACATGGTCTGTCGCTGAAGCTATCCAATAACCGCCCGAAGCCCCCATTTCTCTAATCACTGCTACCACTGGCTTTTCCATTTTTTTAATTTGAGTCGCAATTTCATCAGAAGCTACCGCACTTCCACCCGGAGAATTGATTTCTAATAACACTGCTTCCACAGAATCTCTTTCTTCAGCATCTTTGAGAAAATTAACTACAGTTTTAGCGGAAACTGTTTGTGTTCCAAAAGAACCACCGCCATTAGCAGTAATTACTCCTTCTACTGAAACCACTGCCACATTACCAAAATTAGATCCATCGAATAGAGAAAATAATAAGGGTAACACAAAGAATAATACAAATAAAACGGCTCCAATGATTAATAGAACTCTAGCTGTCTTACTAATACGTTTCACCTTCTTTTTCATATCAATAATGAAATACTTTTCCTATATAAAGTTTTTTGTAGAAAAATAAATAGCGGAGGTAGGATTTGAACCTACGATCTCTGGGTTATGGGCCCAGCAAGGACTCCTGACTCCTCTACCCCGCTGCATCAGTTCAACAAAACACTCTCTTTTAAAAAGATTTCTTTTTAGAACACAAAAAACAAAACAAAAATAAAGAAAATAATTATTGCATTTCTGGATGCCAGCCCAAGTTTAACGTTAAGCCCGCACCAAAGTTGTTGGTATCGTCGTAAGACCCAAACAAACCAAATTTCGCAACATTACCGCCCAAACCTACGTAAGCGTTAACTGAATTTCTTCTATCTCCAAATAAAGTTCTTTCGTTTAATCTACCAAAAACGGCTAACTCTAATGGACCAAAAGTTCTTTCAACTTCCACTCTGATTTCTGGATTGTTTAATATGTTCAAGAAATCAGCCCTTAAGTTCAAAATATCAAACGGAGATAGTTGTATTCCCGCATTTAACATTAAAGGATCATTTTCTGGTAATGCTAAACCATTTACTGAATAATCCATATGGCTGTAAACATTATCTACAGTTACAGCTATTACTGGTCTTAAGTATTGTTCCAGTTTACTGAAATCTGCTAAGATTCCTGCGTTAAAGAAATAACCTTGACCTGAACTTCTAAATTCCTCTTCAGAAGTATGCACGATATCATCATTTGATTCAACTACTTGAGGTAAATGAACAGAACCTTGGAAGGCCTCTCTGTATCTGTAGCCACCTTCAACAAAGGGTTTCATTACAAAGTTACCGATCTTTACTGGAACTACTAATCGGCCGTTAGCTACGATATCTCCGTAAGCAAAACCTTCAAATACTGTTTTTTCTTCATTTAACTCTAATTTCTCTTCATCCAAATCATAATTTCCTTTTATTGTTCTTAATCTAAAATCTGCTCTACCTTCTACTCCACCAGCTACATGGACTTCAACATATTCTGTTAAAATTCCAAACCGAATCTTAGCTTCTGTTGTTAAATTACCATCAATATTTGGAAATTCAGAAATGTCGTTCATAAATTGTTCAACACCTTCTTGATTGAATCCTACTCCGTCTTCAGTATCAATTTCAATGTCTGGAACTTCTAAGTTTAATGCTTTGTTTACTAAACTGGCACCATTCCAAGTCATTGATAAGTCGTTCATTTGAACGTTAGGAATCAAAGGTATGCTTAAGTACCAACTTCTATCTCCTTCGTAAGTTCTCGCTAAGTTTGGTCTTCCATCGTCTACTTTTGTAGCGGGAATTTCCGTAGCAGCTACTGGACTTGCTAGTGCTATCATTAATGCTAATTTTGAAATTAATCCTTTCATTTTTGTTTACCTCCGAGTGAAACTTATGTTAAAAATTATAAACTATTTATATATCTTTCTGGAAATCAGAACACCAGTAAACAAAAAACAAAGAAAATAAAAAAATAAAAATAAAAGAAATTTATTTACAAATTTCTCCAACTTTAACGGCTAATTCTTCTAACTTAGCTACTAACTCATCCGCTGCTTCTGGATCTACTCGAGTAGTGACGCCTTCCTTTTCTTCTTCCTTCATCACGCTAACTAAGTTAACTACGTCTCGAATCAAATCTTCTGCGGCTTTAGTTGCTCCAGAACATTCGCTGGCGGGTTCTTCTTCTGCTGCCGGTGCTTCCTCAGCAGGAGCTTCTTCAGTAGCTTCCTCTTCGGCTGGTGCTTCTTCGGCAACTTCTTCAGCCGGAGCTTCCTCAGTAGTTTCTTCCTCTGCAGGAGCTTCAGTTGGTTCTTCTACAGGAGCTTCAGTTGGTTCTTCAATTGGTTGTTCTTCTTCCATTTTATATACACCTCTGTATTTTTATCATCTTAAGAACTTATAACTCTCTTTTAAAGATTTATATAATAGAATATAGATTAGATAGTTAGTGATAACCAAATAGTAGTTATCAGAAACCTTTTTAAATGAGACTCCTTATTAATCCGTATAATTCAATGAGGTAAAATAAATGAATTCCAAACAATTTTATGAAAATCTTAGGACAGATAGAGAAAGAGTGCAGATTGTTGTTGATGAATTAAAAGCAGGGGGCTTTGAAGTTTATGCCACTGGTAGTACCTTAAAACACTCAGATTATAATGATATTGATCTTGTTGTTAAACCACAAGAAGGCATGACATCAGGAGATATCGAAAACCAATTAGAGAAAGCCATTGGAAGCAGTAAAGAACAAGAAACAAGTAATAAACTAGTATTGTTATTGATGGCAGACGTTGATTCGGTTTTAATGGCAGAATTTGATGAACCATTTAAAGAATATTCACCCCTAGATAAATATGGCGACTCACAAGTAATCATCAGGCAAGAATTAAACATTGGCGGAACAAAGATTGACCTCTTAGTTACATACAAACCATTTGAATTAGATCCTCGAACTGATTATGTTAGATTATGATTAAAAAATGCTAGAAAGATACTTTGTTTGTTCGGACATCCATGATGATGTAGAGGCCCTAGCTCAATTTGCAGACTATGCCCAAGCTCAGGACGCAGATAGACTTCTTGTTTTGGGAGATTTCAGTTTACGTCCTTATACTAGTAATGATTTAGCACAGCTTAAAAAAACCGAAAATGTTCCGGAGTTTATTCAAGCCAAAAGAAAACATACTCAAAATATATTGGGCGAAATGAAAGATCTTCTTGAAAACACTGAAATTCCTTATTCCGTCATTCCGGGTAATTATGACAGCAATCATGACATTGAAGTTGTCTTCGGTGATCACAATTTACATAAAAAAGACACTAAATTTGGAGAAGCACTTGTTTATGGGCATGGAGGAGCCAATGCATTTCCACATCATATTGGTTTATTAGTTCAATTAAGAGAAATAGAGATTTTAGATAATCAAGAATTATTTGATTCACTAGAAAGAATAAGACCAGATATCGCTTTAACCCACACTCCCCCCCATTTACTCTGTGATGATCAGTATGATGGTCAAAATATGGGAACTCCGGCCATCACTCAGCACATAGTTAATTGTGCACCTCGATTAATTTTAAGTGGCCATATTCACGAAGCTGGACCCTTGGGAAATAATCCGAACGAAGCCCACGGAATTCGGGCGTTTCAAAAACCCTCTGTTGATGAGGATATCACTTTTGTATTAAATCCCGGAAATTTAGGTAGATTTGAAGGAGTACATCCACACACTTTAGATCCTATCCAAAAATTTGATTATGGAACTTTTCTTCGTGTCGATGTTATGGATGATGGTATCCCGACCAAAGTTATTATGTATTCTTTACAAACCACAGACAGAACTATTGGTGAAGTAAAAACTTTGGCAGAACATTCTTTATAGATTCTCCAAAAACCGGACCAATAACCGAACTCCGGCCCCAGTACCGCCTTTAGAGAAATAAAATTTATCCTCGTTAAACCAAGCCGTTCCACCGATATCTAAATGAGCGAAAGATGTTTTCTCTACAAAATTACTTAAGAACATTCCTCCCTCAATTACTCCCGCACCATGACCTCGATTAGAATTACAGACATCAGCGACACCACTCTTAACTAAGTCTTTATAATCGTCCCACAAGGGCAATTCCCAGACTCTTTCTCCACTTTCCTTGCCCGCCACCACTAACTTTTTAACTAATTCTGGATCTTTGCTCAACAAACCGACTGCCCAACTGCCTAGCGCTACACCTACTGCTCCAGTTAAAGTAGCGATATCAATAATCATATTGGGTTTTTGTTTCTCCGCAAACCCCAAAGCATCTGCCAAAATCAATCGTCCTTCAGCATCAGTATTAGTAATCTCGATAGTTTTCTTATTAAATGCAGTTAAAATATCTCCTGGTTTGTAGGCCGCATCTCCCACCAAATTTTCACAAGTTGGAATGATGCCTAAAACATTAACTTTTAACTTTAACTTCTGCACTGCATCAAGTACTCCTAACACTGCTCCGGCTCCACCCATATCTTGTTTCATTTCTTCGATATATCTAGTGGGCTTAAGGTTCAAACCACCAGCATCAAAAGTAATTCCTTTTCCTACTAAAGCAATTTTCTTTTTCCCTCCGCCACGATAATTAATTACGATAAACTTTTGTTCTTGCACTGAACCGGAACCTACTGCTAACAAAGCATTCATTCCCATTCTTTTAATCTCCGCCCGACCATAAACTTTTACTGAAGTATTTTTATTCTTCAATTTCAAAGCTTCTTTACCCAAATAACTAGGCGTCACTATGGCGGCCGGTAAATTAACCAACTCTCGAGTATAATTCGTCGCTTCTGCTAACGCCACCCCTTTAGCAACTTCTTTATCGGTTAAAACAACTACTTCTTCCACCCGTTTATCATCTTTTTTAGATTTGAATTTATCAAATCGATAATTTGCTAATAAGGTTCCTTCTACTATCGCTTGAACTACTTCATTGTCATTTAATTTAGAAACTTTAGATAAGGTAGTCACCACTTTTTTAAAATTTAATCCTTTGGCTACTTTCAACACTATGGCCGAAGCTCGTCGTAAAACTTCTAAACTTAATTCTTTTTCTTTCCCTAAACCTAATAATAAGATATTCTTTGCGCTAATGGATCCAAAAGTATTCAAGACTCTAGCTTCACCAAACTCTCCTTTCAATGATTTCCTATTCAGCAGTTCAGAAACTTCTTTCTTCAACTGGGTTGGTAATTGGTCCACAAAGGAATTGCTTTTCTCCTCTTCAAAAAGAGGCACCACTACTAAATCAGTAGCAATTTTAGTGAACTCGTCTTTTTTAGTCGTTAAATTTAATTTTTTTGAAACGTTTTTTTTCATTTTTTTTACCTCTTCAATTTCTTTTTTCAAAGACCCTTCTACTTTTCTGGCCAATTCTTCTAGTTTCTTTTGAGGAATTATTCCCTTCCCCAAAAACACTCTGGCTTTTTTGAATTTATTCCCCACTCTTATTGTCTGGGTTAAATAATAAAAATTCTTTTTCCCTTTCTTGACTGTTTCGATGTACGCCATACTTCAAGAAAAGTTGTCCACATTTATAAATATTTCCCTTGAGTTGTCCACAACCTACTTTTTTCTTCCTCTGGCACTCCCACCAGTTTTGTAAGGGTTATATTTTGTTTTTTCTCTTTGAGTATTCCTTTCTTCTCCTAAATTTTCATATCCTGTTAATTCATTAAATCCACAGGCCTTACATTTGATGAATCCCATCTCATCATCAATAATTTCTACATTCTTAGAACCACATTTGGGACATTTCGCCATCTTTTAATCAAATCTTTTTAATATATAAATTTTATTCTTTTCTATACTTAGTTTTATAATTTCATTTTTTTCAATTTCAAGAAATCTTTCTTTATTGCCCCACCAAACTTTTCTGGAGATCGGAGTCCTGCTGAAGGATGGTACGTAATGAAATATTTTCGGCTAACAAATTTACCGTCGGAGAAATATTTCTTTTCTACTGTTTTCCCCCGCAATTCTCCAATTTTATCCTTATCTAACAAACGTTTCAAGGCAATCCGACCTAACACTACAATCAATTTGGGATCGATCACTGCAATTTGTTTCTCTAACCATTTTTTACAAGCAGTTACTTCTTCTTTTTTGGGATCTCTGTTTTCTGGCGGCCGGCATTTGATTACGTTAGTGATAAACACCTTCTCTCGGTCCAAATCTGCTATTGCTAACATCTTATCTAGAAATTTTCCTGCCCGACCGACGAACGGCGATCCTTGACGATCTTCTTCGGCTCCTGGCGCTTCCCCTACCAACATAATTTTGGCTTTAGCATCTCCGTCTCCCGGTACGGCCAACGTTCTTCCTTTCCATAATGGGCACGCCACACATTTACGGATTCCTTCTGCCAATGAAAACAATGAATCTTTTTTATCCATAACCAAGTTAAACTTATTTTATATTAAAAGATTTCGTTTTAAATACTGAACTTTCGAGCCCAAAACTGTGGACGGGCTCGAAATTTAGTATCCTAAAAATCTGCCTGTTTGAGCAAGTGTCCAAACAAACCCCTTACTTTGTTATTGGGTAGGATACTATGGCAGATTTTTATGATTTTTAGAAATCTTTTTAAATCTTAAACAAAACGAATCTTCTATGCCTCATATTAATATTGAAATCAAAGCGAAATCCAATAATCAAGATAAAATTAGGGCCATCTTAAAATCAAGAAATGCTGATTTCAAAGGAGTGGACAATCAAATTGATACTTACTTTAATGTTAACGTAGGTAGACTAAAATTAAGAGAAGGAGAAATTGAAAATTGTTTGATTCATTATAACCGGGAAAATAAAGAAGGCCCCAAACAATCAAATGTAACTTTATATCGTTCTGCCCCTAAATCGTCTTTAAAAGAGGCATTAATCAAAGCTTTGGGGATCTTAGTAGTAGTTGATAAAAAGAGAGAAATATATTTCATTGACAATGTTAAATTTCATATTGATACCGTCAAAGATTTGGGAAATTTTATAGAGATAGAAGCTATTGATACTGAAGGAAATATTGGAAAAGAAAAATTGTTAGAACAATGTCAATTTTTCTTAGACTTATTTAACATTCCTCAAGAAGATTTAGTTTCTGTTTCTTACAGTGATTTATTGCTGCCTAAATAAGTTTATTTGGTTCCCACTAAGTACCTTGCTGCTTTTAATAACGCCATACAACCCTGTCCTGCGGCGATAGCATACTGATATTCGTGCCCCGAAGCACAATCTCCGGCGGCGAATAATCCGGGAACGCTAGTTACACCTTGACCGTCAATAATAATGTGTTTGTGTTCGTCTAACTTGACTAATTTACTAAATGAATTAGTATTGGGAATTCTACCAATCTCGATAATCACTCCTCGTACTGCTAATTTCTTTTCTTCACCTTGCTGTTTAAATTTAATCCCGCTAACTAATTTCCCCCCTAATATCTCGGTAGTCTCAGCATTAAACAACACTTCTACTTTATCATTACTTTTCACACTCTCTTGCAAATATTCGTGGGCGATTAATTTATCTCCCCTTACTAATAAGTAAATTTTGGATGCAATATTTTTCATAAAATCCACTGCCTCCAATGCTGAATCTCCTCCTCCCATAATCGCCACTTCCATGCCGTTAAATAAGGGACCATCACAAATGGCGCAATAAGTGACTCCTTTTTTAGCAAAAGTATCTTCTCCCGGAACGTTTAACTTCCGAGGTTTAGAACCAGTAGTCATAATCACTGTTTTGGTTTCATATACTCTTTTATTTGTCGTCACCACAAAACCAGTTCCTTTCTTCTTCACTCCTTTTACCGTTTCTAATTTAATTTTCACACCATTGAAATCCATTTGTTTTTGCATAATGGTGCTGAAAGCTACTCCAGTAGTTTTAACAATTCCTGGATAATTTAATACTTCTCCCGAAACTAAAAATTGTCCACCAAAATCAGTAGAAATAATTTCATACTTCATCCTCTTTCGAGAAGCATACATCGCCGCTGTTAATCCCGCAATACCTGCTCCAATAATAATCGTTTCATAAACATCTACCATCAAACTAAGTAATTCTAATTCCTATTAAAAGATTTCGTTTAATAGTAATAAAAACAAAAAGAAAATTATCTTACCATCCCAATTTATCAAATAGTTCTCCTACAAAGTGGGGCGTGTGATAATATACTGCATTTTCCACAACTTCATCTAATTTTTCTGCTTCTCTTGCCGTAAACAGTTCCGGAGATAAGAAAGAAATTGTTGGCACCATAGAATCTGTTTTTTCTAAGGCCTCTAACTCAGTATGGTCTGAAACTAAATAGGCTTCCATACCTTGGTAAAATGTTTTATAATCAATTAGTTTTGGATCCCAACTAATCAATTTCACTATCTGGAATTTATTATACTCCATATCTTTTATTGCTTTTTCCATGTCTTCAAACTCTTCTGGAACACAGAATACTTTTTTTACTAAATATAGTCTTGAATCTGGATTTTGAATTGATTCTCTAAAATCTCTACGCAGGTTTTGTTGAGCGTAGTGTCTTACTACCTTCGAACTTTGTGGAGATAACCAACTCTTAAGTATTTTTTCTTGGGTCAAATTAACCTTTTTCAAAGCTTCATCCAGAGGTGTGCCATCTACCATTGAATCTAACCGAGCAGCAAATAAATTTATTGATGTAAATCTTTCTGTCATTTTAATTTCCCCCACAACATTTTGTCTATGAGCCAATTCTATTTATATACTTTTCGAAAATATAGTTTAGACTACTTAATTAGTAGTCATTTCATCCCCAAACCTTGTAAAAAACTATGCAAGAATTGTGATAAATCACCCAAATCAAACTTACACACCGATCGACAAAAATCTACTGTTTTCTTACCTTCGTACACTTCAATATGTCCATTTAAGGTAGTCATAGTATGAACTGGTTGTAATAAATCTAGATCCTTACTGCCCCTATAAGCATATTCTCTACCATCAACAAAAAAACAGAATTGGTAATCTAAAGAGTGTGTCCTTAAGAAATCTAATCGTAAAACTCCTTCCTGTATTGGAAGACCTTCACAGACATCTTTCATTGTCACCACACCATCCAAATGAGTTACCATAAAACTGTTACTTAACGGATTAACAAACTTCCTCAATGGTGCAGTAGCATCCACGGTAAACGCAAATTTCTTTTCTTGGTCCTTGTCTAAACGACTAGTGTAAACTCCTGACATCGTTTCATGAAACCCAATATAAGGTTCCATTATTTACCTAATGCTTCTTCAATCTTTTCCTTATCAAAACCAACAATAATCTTTCCATCAATTTCTATTTGTGGAACGCCCATTTGTCCTGATTTCTCCACCATTTCTTTAGCTGCTTCATGGTCCACTGAAACATCAATGTCTTTAAACTCTACTCCTTTTTCCTTTAACCAATCTTTTAATTTCACACACCAAGGACAGGTAGGTGTGGAATAAACTTTTATTTCTGCCATTTTTATTTACCTCCTAAAAAATATCTTCTGGTTCATAGTATTCTTGTGGATGTTTGCAGGAAGGACATTCTTTTGGTGGTTCTTTGCCTTCGTGCTGGTAACCGCATTTACTACATTTCCAGACTATTGATTTATCACGTTTAAACACGTTTCCTTCTTCTACTAACTTTAATAGTTGTTTGAACCGGGCTTCGTGTTTCCTCTCTACTTCCGCAATTTCCTTAAATAATTTCGCTGCTTTAGTATCGCCTTCTTCACGTGCGTCTTTTTCCATCTGAGGATACATTTCTGTATGCTCATAATTCTCCCCTTCAATGGCTGCTTTCAAATTACTGGCAGTATCTCCAATTCCTTTTAGCAATTTAAATTCGTCTTTAGCGTGCTGCACTTCATTCATCGCCGTTTCTTCAAAAAACTTAGCAATATAAAATAAGTTTTCTTTACGAGCTACCTTCGCAAAATAAGTGTATTTGTTTCTAGCTTGGCTTTCACCAGCAAAAGCTTTCTTTAAATTTTCTTTTGTTTTAGTCATTATTAAACCTCCTCCCCACAACTATTCTTCTGGTATAAAAAGTTTATTAAAAAACTATTCTAGTATTGCTTTTATCCGGCGAACACCCGCAGAAGATGATTGTTCTTTTTTAATTTTAAAATGTCCCAACTCCGAAGTATTAGCTACGTGCGGCCCCATACAAATTTCCTTAGAATAGTTTCCAATAGAATACACCGAAACCTTCTTAGGATACTTTGCTCCAAATTCTCCTCGGGCACCACTTTCTAAGGCTTCTTTCAATAACATTTCTTCCCGTTTTACTTCTATGCCTTTCTCAATCACTTTATTAACTTCTTTTTCCACTTTCTCCAATTCTTCAGCAGTTAATTTCCGGTCAAAATTAAAATCATAACGCAATCTTTCGGCAGTAATATTACTCCCTCTTTGCCGGATGTCTTCTTTCAATACTCGACGTAATGCTTCCCCCAATAAATGAGTTGCCGTATGCAATTTAGTGGTCTCTACCGAAGCATCTCCTAAACCACCTTTGAATCTTTTCTCGGCTCCGACTCGACTTAACTCTTGGTGTTTTTGATATTCTTTCTCAAACCCTTTCACATCTACTTTGACTTTCTTTTCCGCAGCTAATTCTTGAGTCATTTCAATGGGAAAACCATATGACTGAAATAATAAAAAGGCTTCTTTAGAGTCTATTTTTTTATCGGAACACATTTGGTTGAATTTACGCAATCCTTTTTCTAACGTCAAAACGAACTTACCTTCTTCTTTTTCCAATTCAGACAAAATAAATTTTTTCTTCTCTTTTAATAAACGATATTCTCCTTCGTAAATTTTAATTATTAATTCTGCTAAAATAACGGTAAACTTATTTTTATTCACATCTGCACCCAAGGATCTGAAATGACGTACTACTCGTCTAATAAACCGCCTCAAAATATATCCTTGATCTAGATTAGAGGGCACTACTCCTCGTTCATCGCCCAGAATAAAAACTGCTGCCCTAATATGGTCAGCAATGATTCTCATTACTTTTTTCTCCTTATTGTACTTCTTCCCAGTCAATTCTTCAACTTTTTTAATAATCGGCCAAAACAATTCCGTCAAATAAATATCATCTAAACCTTGTAACACTGCCGTCACTCTTTCCACTCCCAATCCAGTGTCTACATTCTTTTGCTTCAGAGGAACAAATTTCCCTCCTTTTGTTTTATCGTACTCCATGAACACATCGTTCCAAATCTCTACCCATTTACTATCTCCAGAATCAAATTTTTGAGGAGGTTTTCCTTTTCCGGTCCAATAAAACATTTCCGTATCGGGACCACAAGGACCAGTTTCTCCTGCTGGACCCCACCAATTATCTTTCTTGCCCAAAAAAGCAATTCTCTCTGCAGCCACCCCTAATTCTCTCCACTTGTTGGCAGAAACTTCGTCCTTAGGAGCATCTTTATCTCCTTTAAAACAAGTCACTGCTAAATGCGATATTGGCAATTTCAAAACTTTAGTTAAAAATTCAAAGGAAAATTCAATTGCTTCTTCTTTGAAATAATCTCCAAAACTCCAATTTCCTAACATCTCAAAGAAAGTGTTGTGAGTAGTATCTCCTACTTCTTCAATATCTCCGGTTCGCATACACTTCTGCACGTTAGCTAGCTTGGTTCCTAGGGTGTGTGATTGACCCATTAGAAAGGGCACTAAGGGATGCATTCCTGCCGTAGTAAATAATACTGTCGGATCGTGCTCTGGAATTAAGGGAGCACTATCAATAATAGAATGTCCTTTCTTCTTAAAAAATTCTAAATACTTCTTCTTTAAATCCTTAGCCTTCATCTTATTAAGAGAAAACAATACTTTTTATATATTTTATCAAAAAACTCTCTTTAGAATTATTCCTTCTTCTCTAGAATTTCTACATAACCACACTTGCCACATACTAAACGATTTTTATGTTTTCCTAAGAAAGTACCTTTGCCACATTTAGGACAGTTTCTATTCTTTCTCTTTAAACTATCGCCGCTAATTTCATAAAGTTCCCCTAATTTCTTCCCTGGTTTTCTTACTTTAGGTTTTCTATCTTTGGGTCCTTTTTTCTTTCCGCCTACGACCATCTTTATTCACCGTCCTCCTTCTTTTCTTCCTTAGCCGGTGCTTCTTTCACGGGAGCAGGTTTTTCTTCTTCAGCAGCTTTCTCTT
>JAAOXZ010000091.1 GCA_018221085.1 Candidatus Woesearchaeota archaeon | reverse complement strand
GGATTATCTAAACCAGAACCGCCAATAATTCCTATCTTTACCATTAAACCTCGGGATAACTAGGCATATAAAAGATTTGTTGTGTTAGGTTACTATAAATAAGAAAAACATATATAAATCATTAAACTTTCTTTTTGTTATGGCAAGTACCGGTGACAGAGTTAAAATTAAAACCAGTAAAGAAACCATAGAAGGAATTCTAATGCCCAATCCAGATAAAAAAATAGTAATGATTAAATTAGATAACGGCTACAACATTGGTTTAGAAAAGAAATTGATTCAAAGTACTAAAGTAATCAAAAAGAAAAAAGAAACTAAAAGTAACGCCAAAAAAGTCAAAAACAAAAAAGGTTTACCTACCATAACTATTTTACATTGTGGTGGAACTATTGCATCTAAAGTAGATTACGAAACGGGGGCAGTAAAAGCCAAATTCAAACCAGAAGAACTTCTAGAAATGTTTCCCGAACTAGGCAAAATCGCTAACGTCCAAAGCAGATTAGTAGCTAACATGATGTCGGAGAATATGCGGTTCGCTCATTACAATTCCATTGCTAAGGAAGTAGAAAAAGAAGTTAAAAATAACACCCAAGGAATTATCATTACTCACGGCACCGATACTCTACATTATACGGCTGCTGCCTTAGCGTTTATTTTAGAAGATTTACCCATTCCAGTAATCTTAGTTGGCTCACAAAGAAGTTCGGATCGGGGAAGCAGCGATGCTTTTTTGAATTTGAAATGTGCCGCTCAGTTTATTGCTAAAGCTAATTGGCAAGGAGTAGCTATTTGTATGCACGCTTCTGCAGAAGATGGAAAATGTGCTATCTTATCAGCTACTAAAAGCAGAAAAATGCATTCTTCAAGGAGAGATGCTTTCCAGACCATTAATGGTGAAGAGATAGCTCTGGTTTCAGATGAAATTAAATGGACTAAAAAACCATCAAAGAAAGAAAGCAAATTAAAAGTAAAACTGTTCAAAGAAAATATAAAAGTAGGCTTAATTAAAGCCCATCCGCAAATGTTTGCTGAAGAATTGAAAGTGTTTGAGAACTTCGATGGTTTAATCTTGGAAGGAACGGGATTGGGACACTTCCCCATAGAAGTTTATGATAGCAAAACCAAAGAACACGATTTAATTTTAAAAGAAATTCAAAAATTAACCAAAAAAATACCGGTAGCCATGACTACACAAACGATTTTTGGGGGAGTGAACATGAATGTTTATTCTCCGGGAAGAAAATTAGTGGAATTGGGCGTACTGGGAAATGGTTCTGATATCACTGCCGAAACGGCTTTGATTAAATTGGGCTGGTTGTTGAGTAATCATCCTAAAGAACTTCAAGAATTGTGGAAACAGAATTTAAGAGGAGAGTTAGGTAGCAGAAGAAATTATCAAAAAGACTTTTTAAAACAATGAAAATTAAAAATTTTCAGTGTGCCAAAAATCCAGAGGATTTTTCAGCATGATGCTCTGGATAGTAGGTGGAATTTTAATCATCTGGCTAGCAGTTAATTTTTATTTCCGTTATCAGACTTTCAAAAGTTTAGCCAAAACAATGGCTAAGAAGAAATGGGATAAACTTTCTAAAAAAGAATACGCCAATAAGTGTTATCATCTAGTGGCCAATAAATTCACTAGAGTAAACAAATGCTGGTTGAAATATCCTTGGAAGAATTTTTACTACACTAACATTTGGAAATTGAAGAAAGATAGCGTACCATGTTTAATACAAAATAAATTATTTCAAAGATGTTTATCCAAAAAATTTCATAAAGATGAGATTAAAACAAAAATAGATTCTAATTTTGAGAAAGGTATTGGCATTCATTTTTATTCTAATATTAAAATAAATGGAAAGTGGGTTGATGTGGATGTCTGGGGAAAGAAATGGCATATCCCTTTCGGAAAAAATATTCATAATGTAAAATTATGGGGTGAAAAATGATAAAATTAGGAATTATTGTAATGTTAGGATTATTGGTTTTAGTGATGGGTTGTGTTCCGGCAGAAAAGATGTGCACAGAAGATAAAGAGTGTGTTCCAGCAGCTTGCTGTCATGCTGATGATGCAGTCAACAAGGAAAATGCACCTAATTGTGCAGGAATGTTGTGTACTACCGAATGTGCTCCCAACACTATTGATTGTCAACAAGGAGAGATCAAATGTGTCAAAGGAAGTTGTGAAGCAGTGCCGAATTAGTAATTTTAAGCCAAAAAGTTTATAATTGTGGTATGTTTTCTATTATATATGTTAGACGCTTATATTATTGCTGAATTGAAGAGACTAAGAGAAAAGAAACGAAGAGAAGAGTCCGCTCAAATTCCGTTAGAATTACCTTTGTTTGAAGAAGAACCAGAAGAGAAGGAAGAAGAGGATAATAATCCTGGGGAAATCATTATTGATCTGAAAGATGGTTACAGAATAACTAAGACTTACCAATAATTTTTTAAGTTGACTTCTATTTTTTATTCTAATGAAGCGATTATCAAAAGAATTTTTTGAAAGGGATACCATAAAGGTAGCTAAAGAGTTACTGGGAAAGATTATAGAAGTCAATGGTATCCAAGCCAGAATTGTAGAAACGGAAGCTTATAGTAGTGATCCGGCTTCACACGCTTTTAAGAGAACTGAGAGGTCAGCCTTAATGTTTGATACTAATGCTCACGTTTATGTCTATTTGATTTACGGCATGTATCATTGTTTGAATTTTACGACCAATAAAGTAGGAACAGCGGGAGCGGTGTTAATCCGAGCAGTAGAACCACTAGAAGGAATAGAAAAAATGAAAGTTAGAAGAAATACTCAAGATATTCACAATTTATGTTCCGGTCCGGGAAAATTATGTTCGGCTTTAGGGATTAATAAACATTTTAATGGTTTAAAATTAGGAAAAGAAATAAGCGTCTATGACGATGGACACAAAGTAAAAATAAACCAGAGTTCTAGAATCGGTATTAAAGATGCCCAAGAATTACAATGGCGATTTTTTATTGAAAACAACAAGTTTGTAAGTAGATGATTTCACAAGTTTTTTAATCTAGGCAACTTCCCACTGATTATGGCTGAGAGAAATATTGCTTTATTTGATTTGGATGGAAATTTAGCAGATTATGATAAAGCGACGTATCAATTGGGATTTGATATTCTGGAAGCTTGTGTAAATCTTGGTTTTGATATTCATATTTTAACTCAAGGTCCATTAAAAAACCTCACTGCTTGGAATGAGAAAGTAGAATGGGTTGATGAACACGTAATGTCTGTTGTTCCAGAGGCCCAGATTATAATCACTAGAGATAAAAGTCGGATGTATGGCAAAGTGTTGGTCAATGATTATTCTCAATATGTGCGCAAGTGGTTGGGCCATCGTCCAAGAGGATTAGGAGTTATGCCAGCGAATAACCATAATCAAGATTTTGTTCATCCAAGTGTAATTAAATATGATGGGGATAATTTGGACGAAGTAGTATCCCGATTAGAAACGGCCCACAAAAGAATTAAAGGAATGCATTTGAAGTAAATTTCTCACTAGTTTTTTAAAGGAGTAATGAATCTCACCTTTCATGCGGGGGTGGCAGAGTCTGGTCTAATGCGCTACCTTGAGGCGACGAGAGGCAAAGCCTCTGAGGCTTACTGACTTCGTCAGCAAACGGGTAGTCTCTTAGTGAGTGCGCGAGTTCAAATCTCGTCTCCCGCATTTTATACTGAAAAAACACATAGTGTTTTTTGGTATCACAAAAATCTGTCTCTTCTGGGGTAGATTTTTTAGACAAATTTTTCATGATTTTTAAGAAGTTTTTTAAAGTAATTACAGTTATGGATTGTTATGGCTAACTGGGAAATAGTTAAAGAAACTAAAGGAGAAGTAAAATTAAAAAATCCTATTTTTATAGAGGGTTTACCGGGAATAGGTAATGTAGGAAAGATTGCTGTAGATTTTCTAGTAGAAGAGACCAAAGCCAAGAAATTGTTTTCTTTTTACTCACATAAGTTTCCCCATTCTGTTTTTGTGAATGAAGATAATTTAGTAGATATGCCTAAAATTGAAATTTATTATAAAAAGTTTAAAGATAAGGATAAAAAAGACTTGTTGTTTTTGACTGGAGATATTCAACCGATTGATGAAGAGAGTTGTTTTTCTTTTTGTGAAGAAATTTTGAAAATAATTAAACAACAAGGCTGTTCAGAAGTGGTTACCATGGGCGGCATTGGATTACAAAAAGTTCCGGAGAAACCGAGAATTTATTGCACTTCCAATGATGAAAAATTATTGAAAAGTTATGTTAAGAAAGGGATCTTGGTGGAGAGAGATATTTTTGGAGTGGTGGGACCTATAGTGGGAGTTTCAGGATTGCTAATAGGTTTAGGAAAAAGAAAGGACGTAAAAGGAGTGGCGTTGTTATCAGAAACCTTTGGCCATCCCATGTATTTGGGAATCAAAGGAGCTAAAGAATTATTGAAGGTATTGGACGATCGGTTTGATTTAGGAATCGATTTGAAGAAATTAAGTAAAGAAATCATTAAATTAGAACAAGAAATGATGAAGAGAACTAAAGAATGGTCTGAAGCCGGTAAAAAAGGAGCCGGAGCACAATCTCGAGATAATGAGACTAGTTACATTGGTTAAAATGGATAAATTATTTGATGATGAAGATTTGGGGAAACGAGTGTTAATAGCTTTTGACCCACATAAAGTAGATGCTTCTGACTTCGATTCAGAAGAATATAAAATACCTTATGGTGCGATGATGGGCTATCAATTTCAAGTAAAGGTTATTGGGAAATCACAACCTCGTATTAAGGTTATTGGGAAATCACAAAAGAGAGTGAACCCCATTGAAGTTGCATTGGGTGTGGGAGTTGGCCGTATGGTAACTTTGGGAGATCTCATTGAAATTGCTGAAGATTATTTTGTGATAAAAAAGGTCAAGAACAAACGCCGACCATATTAATTGAATTTTTGAATTTGTTTTAAAGGGGACTCAGCATAAACTTTATAAAGAAAAAAGGAATAGTTAGGGGTATGTTGAAAAAGAGGTTTAGAGTAGATAGATGTAGCTGTAATTCTGTAAAGTTTAGGAGTAAAAAAGGTCAAATCACAGTCTTCATCATTCTAGGAATTTTGTTGTTATTGGCTTTGGCATTAGTGATCTTATTCCGGAAAGAAATCTTTGTTTTTAAGCCGGGAGAACTAATCCCTACGGAAAAAGGGAAAGTAGAAACTTTTGTCTCTAGTTGTATAACCGAAATAGGAGATGATGCTTTATTTTTAGCTGGGCTTCAGGGTGGTTATATTGAGATGCCGGCGGAGATGTTGAGGGATGGCAGTCAACATTTAAAGATGTCTCCTTTTAATGTGGTGCCGTATTGGGTGAGGGGAGAAACGTTGAATATTCCTTCTTTGGATTATATAAAAAACGAGATTGACGATAGAATTGAATTAGAATTAAGAAATTGTTTGTTAGGTAAGGAAGCTTTTGAAGAAGCCTATGATATTATTGAGAAAAGCGATATTTCTGCCGATACCGAAATTGTCGACACCAAAGTTATTTTTAATGTACGGTGGGATTTAGAAGTAAGAAATAAAGCTGGCGATGTAATTACCTCATTGGTAGATCATTTAGCTGAATCTCCGATTAAATTAAAGAGAGTTTATGAAACGGCCCGACAAATTGTAGAGCGGGAAATAACAGATTTGAAATTAGAATATCTGACTCAAGATTTGATTGCTTTAGAACATCCTAACGTTCCGGCAGCAGGAATGGAACTAGGATGCAGCAAGAAAACATGGAAAGCTGACGAAGTAAAAGCAGCGTTGAAAGACATGTTAAGAATCAATGTCCGTGAATTAAAAATAGAAGGGACGGAATTTGTAGAATTCCCCGAAGAACTACCTTATTATCAAAACCATTACGTGTGGGATATCGGAGAAATGCCTAATGATGTTTCAGTAGCTTTTAATTTTGACAATACTTATCCTTTTTCCTTTTATGTTACACCACAAAGTAATGGAATGATGAAAAGCGGGATGCAAGGAGGAAGCGATATCCTTTCTTTCTTATGTTTACAAATATGGAAATTCACTTATGATGTTAGTTATCCGGTGTTAGTGAGAGTGCGAGATGAAACTACGGGTTATAATTTTCAAATGGCCTTCACAGTGCATTTGGTCAAGAATATGCCTAATCGAGAACTGGCTGAATCTAGATCTCCTTCCTTTTTTGTCGATACCATAACAGACGAAGATTACTGTCAGAATAGTAACACAGTGATGAATGCATTTGCTTACGAATTAATTGAAAACGAACAAACCGGAGTTTATTGGCGAGAACCGTTAGAAGATGTAGCAATTAGTTTTACTTGTTTGAAATATAGATGCGAGATAGGAGAAACAAAATATAATTTCGGTGGCAGCGGTCATGTAGCTGGTCTGACGACAAATTTCCCTTATTGTGTTGGGGGGATTTTAAGAGGAGAGAAAGAAGGTTACAAAGAAGATTGGGAAAGAGTAGTTACTAAACCAGGCGAAAAAATAGATTTAGACTTAGTGCCGGTGTTTAAGTTCCCTGCTGAAGGATTAAAAGTAGTCAAACATGAATTGATAACTGGAGCCGAAGGATTACTAGTGGGCGGAGAGGAAGAATTAGAGGCAGACGAAACAATCATGATTAAATTGATCAATAAAAAAGACGGAGAGGTTTTCCATAATATTGAATGGGCCAGTTCTCCGGAATTAAGAAATGAAGAGAATAGAGAAATCATGGAAGGAAGCGAAGTTGAATTTTTAGGAAAAACCGACTTTGAATATGAAGTAGAAGTGTACTTGTTTAATGAAGAAGAAATGAAAGGCGGCTACAAAGGAACTTGGACTGTGGACTGGGAAGCCTTAAGTCAAGGAAAGGAAATAGTATTCCATGTTTTGGAAGGCGATTTTTCAGATGATAATGAGTTGTTTGATTTCATGGTCAATCTGGATGAACATAGTAAAATTGTTCCCTTGCCCAAAATAAATTAAAATGAAAAAAGAGTGGATGAAAAAGATCGAAGTTTTGTTAGTGATTATGCTATTCATCAACATGCCTTTGATGAGTGCAGAAACTGAAGACATAACTTCTCCAGTAATAGAAGTAGAATTGCCGGACAAGATAGCCGGTGATGAGTTAACCTTTGATGGTTTGACGGAGTTAGGAGCCAAAGTCAAAATTTATGTTAATGAGATGTTGCGGGGGGTCGCCACGACGGAAGAGGGTGAAGATTCAAAAGGAAAGTTTTCTTTTACCGGAGTTTCTTTATTAGAAAATGAATGGAATGATATTTCTTTAGAAGCAGAAGATGAAGCGGGAAATGTAGGCAGTTGGTCAGGAAGAGTTTTTGCTGATGCTGATAAACCAGAAATTACCATAGAGGACATTCCTGAGGTAATAGATGGCAATGAAGTTTCTTTGAAGGGAACGGTGAGCGAAATTTGTGAAATAGAAATTCTAGTTAATGATGCTTCTTTGTTTAAGGAAACTGGACAGTCATTTGATAAAAAAATTATGTTGCAGGAAGGAAAAAATACCATTAAAGTGATTGCTAAAGATGAAGCTGGTTGGGAGACGGTGAAGGTGTTGGAAGTCGGTTCCGATACTATGCCGCCACAGGTTAAATTTGAATTGGCTAGCGGAGGAGAATACTATCAAGGAAGGGCAGAAACAGATATCAGCGGAGAAACAGAAGCCGGAGCTAAGGTTTATTTGTATGTTTATCGGCGTTTGGGTTATGAGTACCAGCCGAATTTTGAAAAAGCGTGGGCGAAAGCTACAGCAGATGAAGAAGGAAAATTTAAATTTAAAGAAGTGAATTTTGAATGTTTGACTTGCGGTTTGGAGGATTTAGCACCGAGAGAAATTCCTTCGGATTTAATTGATGTTTCGGTAATCCCGAGTGAAGTAATGGAAGAAGCCCAGAGATGGACTTATTATGTTTATGTGGTGGCTGAAGATCAAACAGGGAAAATTGGTTCGGCACAAAAGCCAGTTAGTGTAAATACTTGTTATTCGGCTAATTGGGCTTTCGATGTACAGTCGATTGCTAAGTTTCAGGCCCCATTGAGATTAGATCCTGGATTGCTGGACGAAGGAAGAGAAGTAATTTCGGCTTGGTTTAATGTCAGTTATCACGGAGATGGATTCCCTAAATTGGATTCTGCTACCGGAAGAGAAATTGAATCTGCTTTCAAGATAACCAATGTACGTTTTGAAAAAGCTTGTACGCCGGGAATGGAAAAAGACGA
This sequence comes from Candidatus Woesearchaeota archaeon, assembly GCA_018221085.1. Taxonomy (GTDB): domain Archaea; phylum Nanobdellota; class Nanobdellia; order Woesearchaeales; family GW2011-AR9; genus JAAOXZ01. Next base: position 4,563 of record JAAOXZ010000091.1, on the reverse strand, counting down.
GACTTATGCGATGGGTTGTAAAATTTTACCTCGAGTTCCCAGAAATTTACCTAATATGGATAAAACATCTCATTTTGTGACTTGGAATTTACGTAAAGCGGATGAATTAAGTGAAAGAGAAGATGATTTTTGGAACGATTTTAAAGAAAGAATGTTGTTGTTCCCATTGAAAATCAATGTAGATTATCGAGAAAGATCGGCAGATGGTCAATGGAGTGAAACTAAAACCCAAACCACTTGTTATGATATGGGTTATTTTACTGATATTCCTTTAGACAGCAAAGAGATGTTGCCTGATTGGTTGGTAGAAGAAGGAACTGCCGGGATTGAATGGACTACAGACAAGATAGATGCGGTGATGCCTTATTTAGAGAAAGCGATTCTAGTTTCGGGAATTGGTTGTATCACTGGATTCTTAGGAAAGATGGTAACTCGGTATGTACGAATAGTGACTTCTAAATTAGAAGCTTATTTTAGTAAAGCAGAAGATAAAGACGAAGATGAAGAGTGTCCAGTAAATCAAAATGGTTTGTATTTGGACAGTACTATAAAAGGCTGGGAGGAGTTGGCTAAACGAGGAGAATTAAGTCCAGAATCTATAACGCCAAAGGAATATGCAAGTAAAAAATTAAGTGAGAAATGCCCGGAAACAGCTAGTCTGTGGGAATGGGAAGGTTATTTAGATCAATTGTATCGGTGGAGCTGTGATCGAGTGTTCTGTAGAAAAGTACCGGCTGCCTGGACTGCAGAGAAAAAAGAGGAAGAAATCAAAGCAGTGATTCTAAAACAACAGCAGTGTTCCGTAACTTCTTCTGGAATACCTTTGATTGAAGTGGAGAATTGTCAGACAATAATTGAAAAGCAGACTGTAGCAGTAATAGGAAAATCACACGTAGCAGTACAATACGCCAAAAGTAATCCTAGTTATTTCTGTTATCGAACTACAGATGGCGATTTGTACATTAGGGATGATAGTTATACTTCTCAAGATTTTAAGGATAAAGGGATAATTAAGCTGTATTTGATGGGGAATATAGGGACTAAGCTTTCTGCTAGTGTAAAATCCGATTTGTTAGTTTACAAACCAGCAGAATCGGATCGGTTTATTGTCGGAAAGGATGCTAGTTGTGAGGCGGTGTGTAAAGATCCTAAGAAACCAGGATATAAATCTGATGGATGTTATACTGAAACCAGAGATAGTCAAGGAAATATTTTGTTAGAAAACGGTGGATCTCCATTAGTAGATAATTCTTTTTCAGCAGGTTATACTAATGATTGTTTTATTAAAGAAAAAACTGGAGAATTACAGCAATGTGTTTGTAAGGGAGATGAGGAAACTACTAAACGTTATATTAATGAAGGAGAGAATGGTATGTTAAGGACAGCAGCTAGGGAAGTGGACGGAATAGCTGAACCATGGAGTTATCGGCAAGCAACTATTTTTAGGGAAACTAAACAAGCAGTAGGAACTTATTACTCTCCATTGAGGTATTATAGTGGTAGAGATCTTTCGGGAGCTTTTGGGGCAGATTATTTGTTGGATTATTTGGGAGAACCAAAAGTACAAGCTATTAATCCCAATACTCAACACATAGGAGCTTTCCAAAGCGTTTGTTTGAGTGGTATCAGAGCTAGATTATTGATGTTGAATAATATTTTAGAGGGGTTAAAGAATTGCCTGTATGAAGCAAAATATACTGGTTTGCATGATGCGGGAGTTTGTAAGACTCTATTTTCCCAGCATGTTTGTGGTTTGATGTATAAAGCGATTGCTTATCTCTTTACGGGCTGCAGTCCTTTATCTTGGGATGATGTAGGGGGAGAAGAAGAATTTAGTGATATTGGAGCCATAGCCAGAGCCGGATTTGGTTCAATACCTGAAGCGATGCAATCTTCGGTGGATGAAATCCAAGATGATTACGGAAACGCTAAATTAAATGAATTTTTTGCCACAGGAGTACAAGGGTTTGCTCAATCGATGTGTATGGCAGCCTTTGGATTTGACTGGCCGATGGGCTTTGATTTTATTATGGATGCAGCTTATGCCGTACCAATGAAAACTAGTGTATTGGTAGTTCCAGCGGAAAGAGAATTAGCTACTTACAATCCAAAATTAGGAACGGCGATTTATAATTATAATATTGGGGCAGTAGTTTTACCCGGTTGTAAGATTAGGAGCTATCGAACTTATTTGAAATGTGTTGGTCCAGAAGATGCGGGCCGGCCAGGAGTGCAATGTGGCCCTCAAGGATGTGATTGTATCAATACTGCCAGCGTTTCAGGAGTAGAAAGAACCCAGCCATTAGATGGCGGGATTGGTTATGAAATCAAACAAGGCACACCCTTAAGTATGAAGATACCAGCACCACAAAAAATCGATTCACAATACCGATATGATCACGTAGTGGTAGAATTACAATTAGATAAATTTGAAGAAGCAGGAGCCTGTTTTGATGAAGGATATAATGATGGTAAATTTTACTTCCCCATTACAGATGTTTCAGCACCAGTAAATGTGGCTTGTCAAGTAGACATAACAACAGGGAGATATTTCTGTCCAGAATTAACTGATTTCTTTGGTAAGGCGGGATTAGCTTACTTAGAAGAACCCTATGTCACTTGTTGGAATGAAAGAACTGAAAGATGGACTGATTGTGGAACTTCTAACATATTTATGTTGGGAGATAGAATCAAAGTGCGAGCACACACCGTCACAGACGGAAAAGGACAATGTTTGAAAGGAACGATTGGAGGATTACAACAAGAATTACCTGCCCGACCAATTCCAGAAGGGGTGGTGGGTCCTTTGAGTATAGAGTATAGTTTGGGAACAGTAACGGAAGAGATGTTGTCTGGAGTAAGCAGTACCTTGAGGAAAGATTATAGTAAAAGCAATAATGGTTGTCAGGAATTAGTGCCGATAGAAACTACTTCAGGAATAATTAATGTGGGAAAAGAATTTGAATTCAATTATGAAAGAGAGGGAGACAATAAATATAGTTTACGGATTCCAATAGGAGTGGAAGTGATAGGTCCAGCAGAGTATTCAGTTAGTGATGGTTTTTTGAAAAAGGGAGAGAGTAAGAGTTTTACTTTATTAGAAATAAATTCCGTGATTTTTAAATTAGATGGTTTTAAAGTAAGAAATGTTTTGGGAAACGTTAATTTGGAATATCCTAAACGTTGTGTTTACAAAATGGGAACTAGCGGAGCAGCGTTAGGAACTAATTTTAGAGACTTATCTGTTAGATTTGATTTGATGTACCAAGATGAAACCGGCGGATGTTATTATACTAATGCCGATCAATTAGTCAAAACGGCAGTAGGTAAGAATAGCCATACTCAGAAAATAAGGATTCAAAGAGAGTCGGTGGTGGCGGAAGAAGCATCAGGAATGCATGAAGCCTTTGTGAAATATGATTATGATTATGTGGCAGTAACGGCGAATAATTTGATTAATCGCAGAGCAGGAGATTTAATGGACGCTATTGCGATCTATTATTATGTGGCGGTTGACGTGATGAAGGAAGACAAGGGCCAGATTAGTTCGGCTGGTTTAAAAACTCATGCGGGACAATTATTAAAATTATTCTTTGATCGGAAAGATGCTAACGGAAATAAAATTGATGATTATCCGGACACGGTGGAAAAAGAGAAAGATTATCAAAAAATTAATTGTTATCTATGTAAGGTTGCAGAAGGATTAGCAATTACTGAAACAATCACGGAATATGCAGATAAATGTAAGATTTGTTAAAATGGATAGAAACGGAAAAGTAGCAGTACAGCTTTTAGTAATTTTGACAGTGATAGTGATAACTAGTGCCACAGTTTTTTCTTTGGTGAAAAGCGGAGTAGTAGAACTGAAGGAGAAAGAAGGAGTAGAATTAATTGACATGGAATTCGTTCCGTATACTAGGGAAGGTAGTTTAGTGGTAGAAGGTTTCAAGTTTTGCCAATTTGTTGACGAAAAACATAATTGTGTGGGAGAAAAAAATACGTTTAGTTTAGGAGAAAATATCTATTTCCGATTCATGGTAGAGAGTAGCACAGTAAGTGGGGAAGTTCAATTGACGGAGAATTATCGATTAAAAAGCCCCAGAGGAGAAGTATTGTTAGAAGTGGATGATAGGTATGAAAATTATTTGGAAGCAGTGAGTGGCGATTCTAAGGGACAAATTTATTTTGCCGATTATTTAGTGAGTGAAGAAGGAGATGATAAGGGAGAATATACTTTTGAGCTGTTTATTAAAAACCCGTTGTTGAATAAAGAAGTAGTGTTGATTAAAAAATTCAAAATAATTTAAACAATGAAAAATAAAAAAAGAATGGTGGCCATGTTTTTAGTAGGTTTACTGCTGATGAGTTTGATGGTGTGGGGTTTTGTAAATTCTCAGGAAAGAACAAAACAAATAGACCAAGTATGGGACAAGATTAATGGTAAGTTGGGACTGATTGGGGATGCAGCAGATAAGGTGTGGGATCCAACTGAAGGATGGAGAGAATTTAATGATGTTTATAAGTCTTCAAGTGGAACTTCTGGTTCGTCAAGTGGAACTTCTG
>JAAOXZ010000090.1 GCA_018221085.1 Candidatus Woesearchaeota archaeon | reverse complement strand
TTCCGATTTACATCCCACTGGACTACACGCCATTCCGATTGCCGCAACTGCCGGCAAAACATAATCTAATAATTTTTTCATTTTTTATACCTCGTTATTTTAATTCAAATCTTTCTAACTGTTCACTAAGATACTTATCTGCTTCATCAAACTTCTCTGGAAAATCCCCATAGTCTTTTTCCCTGTCAAATCTTTCAAGAGAAGGTCCACTACGCCAAAAAGTACTCCTTTCAACTATTTGATCCACCAAACCATCACCATCGTTTTCTGTATAAACAATATCTTTCCTAAAAAGACCTCTGTCTTCCATTATTCTCACTTCTCCAGTTCTCTTTATATTCACTTCCGTAGAAGCAAAAATCCCATCCATTTTGTACATATTCTTTTCTTCTTTTGTTTCATAACCATGTGTATAAATACGGGAAGCATTCATAATTGAGTTTGGAAGAACAACTAGAGCCGTCAGTACTACTCCATTAACTAATATTTTTTTAATTGTATCACTTAAACTCATTTTTATACCTCGTTATTTTAATTCAAACCTTTCTAATTGCTCATTAAAATATTTATTTGCTTCATCAAACTTCTTTGGAAATCTAGCATAGTCCTCATCTCTAACCAAAACAGCATCTGGCGATTTAGAACCGTCAAGTTTAACTATCTCTTCAACTGAACCAGTATTTCCATCACCAGTATAAAAAACGCTTCCCAATACATATATATTCCAATTATTTACGTTTGTCCTCTTTGTTTCTTTATCAACAGTTACACAAGTATGGCTAAGAGGACCATCCCACTTACATTCTCTTTTTGTTTGTCCTGTTTCATAAGGTTCGACATAATTAGCAATTATATTGCCACACATTGCCGATAAATATGTTGCTGTAGCTACAAACCCCAATCCTAACAATGTTCCTTGTACCTTCTCTTTCAATCCCATATTAATAACCTCCAAATCATAGTTCACTTCATCACCAACCACCCACTTATATAATTTATCCAACAACCCAAATCCACCACAAGCTTTATAAATAACCCTCCTTCTAAATGTTATTACTTCATAATCGTGCCCACACTACCTCTAATCAAGAGACAAATGGTTGCGGTTAAACTGGCCTGATAAGGAAATCATCACAGTAACATGATTCTCTGATGTGACCCCCAAATAGGCTGTTAAAATAGGAAATTAAATACAATGAGTAAGGCACATGCACCAAGACGGGGAAGTATGCAATTTTGGCCGAGAAAACGGTCTAAGCATAGTTTAGTTAGAGTACGCTCTTGGCCGAAACAAAATCAAGTTAAACCCTTAGCTTTTATTGGCTATAAAGCCGGTATGACTCACGTGATTGCCACTAATAATCATCCTAAATCATTGACTCAAAACGAAGATATTGCTTTATCTACCACTATTATCGACTGTCCACCAATGATTGTTGCTGGCATCTCTTTCTATAAAGGTTCAAAAAAAATTACTCAAATTCTTGCTCAAAAACTTAACAAAGATGTTAAAAGAAAAATTCAATTACCTAAAAAAGAAAAGAGTAAGTTAGAAGACGTTACCGAATTTGACGACCTTAAAATATTAGTTCATACTCAACCCAAATTAACTTCTATCGGAGCTAAAAAACCTAAACTATTAGAAATTGCTTTGGGCGGTTCTAAAGAAGAAAAATTAGAATATGCCAAACAAAAACTAGGTCAAGAAATCAGAATCCAAGATGTCTTTGAATCTGGTAATTCTGTCGACGCTCACGGAATAACCATCGGTAAAGGTTTCCAAGGAACCGTTAAAAGATTTGGCGTTATGATTCGATCTCACAAAGCAGAAAAAACCAAAAGAGGTATTGGGTGCTTAGGTGGTTGGACACCAAAAAGAGTTGACTATCGAGTACCTCAACCAGGAAAGATGGGTTACCACCAAAGAACCGATTATAATAAACAAATCCTTAAAATTTCTGACAAACCAGAAGAGGTCAACCCTAAACAAGGGATTAACCGATATGGTTTAGTTAAAAACACTTACCTCTTACTCAAAGGTTCTGTTCCAGGACCTAAAAACAGAGCCGTAGTCTTAGTAGGTTCTATCCGACCAGATAGATTA
>JAAOXZ010000089.1 GCA_018221085.1 Candidatus Woesearchaeota archaeon | reverse complement strand
TTTTTGTCGGGATAAATAATAGAAAAAAATGCGGAGTGCAGGGTTCGAACCTGCGTAGACACTAAGCCAACAGGTGTTTTTCAGTTTAACATTTTTGCCAAACTGGCCTAAACTTAGACTCATCCCTTAAGGGAAAGAGGATGATCTGTCCCGTTTGACCACTCCGGCAACTCCGCATGATGTGAGAAAAACCTGCTTTTAATCTTTTCAAGTTTTTCTTTATTACGAAGAGGCACCATATTTAAAAAATTATCTATTTCTTTTTTATAAATTCTAATTCCGTAATAAATTTGTCCATATTTCTTATTTAACCATTTATCTCCGGAGTGAGCAATACCCAGTAACTTTAATAAGTCGCTAGTTCCAGTAGTAAGTTCTTCGCTAGCAGAAGTAAAACCGATTCCACCTCCCCTAAAACCACCATCAGTATCAAATAATCCTGCTATGAAATTTTTTTTAATAATCAAATTAGAATTTTTTATTTTTTCGGGTACAAATACTCTTTTACTCTTAGCTCCATTCGGAATTCTTAGATCTTCTGTCAAAAAATAAAAAAAACTTTTGTTTCTAAATAGAAAATATAATCTTTTTTTACCTCTTCTTTTAGATTCTCTTAAAGTACTCTTTGTTATTATTATGTCTTTAATTAATTTGATTAGATATTCTAGATATTCTTTGCCAGATAGTTCTATTCCAATTCTGTAATCTTTTGATAAATCTGTTTTAGATTTTGTAGAATTAGATATGTGGCCATCACCGATGATAACGCCAGCTAAATATGCAGTTATGGGGTTCAATTCAATTTTTTTAATTTTTACCAATATTCATCTTTTATTGCCAGAAATAAACTTGTTTATATTTTAGACCCAAAGATGTCCAGTTGTCCACTTAGCAAATCAAACAACTTTTGACTCATAAAATTTATATACTCTTTCTTTCTCTAGCCTCGCAATGAAAAAAGCAATTACTTTACTGGTACTAATTTCACTTTTACTTACTGCTTGTAATTTTACTGAGGTACTTACTGGAAGTACCATTGTTGACACTGCAGTCCAACAAGATCTTTCTCAAGACAATCTCTATTTGGATAATCTTCAATGTAGTAAAATACAGAACTCTCAAATTTTGGGAGAATGTGTTATCCAATTAGCTAAACAGAAACAAGATCTCGAAGTATGTCGTTTAATCGAAAACGAAAAAACGAAATCGTATTGCCAAGAACAGATTGCCGAATTAACCAATGATCCTGGAATCTGTCTTCAAATAACAGATCCGTATTGGCAAGATAATTGTCAGTTCCATTTAGCAGTTAACAACGACCAATTTGAATTATGTCTGTTTATCCAGAGCCCTAAACAAAAAGCCACCTGCTTCAAAGATATCGCTTTAGCTACTAATAATGAAGAATTATGCGAACAATTAAGTGATAATGACCGAGAAATGTGTCTTAGTAAAATTGCTCACGCTACCTTAGATGTAGAAGTCTGCCAGTTATTGTTAAATTCTATCAACCGAGATGCCTGCCGTTATAAAGTAGCTAGATTAAGTGACAACCAAGAACTTTGCGAATTAATCGGTTCTAGAGTTATTGATTATGATTGTAATGCTTACTTTGACCAAAAATAATAGAAATTTTTACTTTTTTTGCCAATTATAACTTCTTAGTTTAGAAGTCTTGCCATAACCACATTTACTGCATCTTTTCTTTCTCATATGAAAGCAGCATTCGCCACATCTACGGCATCTGATGTGGGTTTTCTTCCCACTTTTCTTCCCCATGCTGGATGTTCCTTTTGTCATTTTTTAATGTTTTTTTGTTTGCGTGGGGTTGAGTGTAACGAAGCCCCACCCGATAACCTTGTTTTTTCCGAGGAAATCGTAGATTTCCGGGACACCAAAGAGCTTTGCTCTTAGCGTGTGTACAAGCTTTTTTTAAAAGGTTGAGTTATGCTGGTGAGATGGTAGTAATAGCATCTCCTCTGATAAATACGGTTCCTAATTTTCTTTTAGTTTCTCCGTCTTTCTGTTCTTCTGCTTCATCTAAAACAACATTTATATGAATATCAAAGGCTTTTAATTTTCCTAAGTATTGTAATCCGTTCTTTAAGTCAATTAGTACTGTTTTGTTTCTAGCTGCATTCAATGCATCTAAAGGTCTTGAATTTTCTTCCATTTTATTTTACCCCCTATGAATCTAGGTTATCTCAAAACTGAATCCCCTATATAAATCTATCGGATTTTTATAAGGTCCCAGTTTGAACCGTTACTTCCCCTAACAAAGGCAATTTTCTTTTATGATACAATTCTTTAATCACTTTCCGTTTCTTCCTAGAAATCCGAACTTTAGCATAATCATATCGTAAAGCTACTTCACCTTTCAAAACTTGCCCCAGTTCATATTTTTTCCTACTCAAAAAACTGACTAAGAAATAATGCTTTCTGAATGGCTTTTTAAAAATCAATTCGTATTCGTAGCCTTCTTTTTTCGGCCAAATACTTTTCCCTTTAATTTCCACATCAGAGATCCCACCAACAATTAAGCCCCCTTTAAATTTACTTCGGCTTAGATATTCTTTATAGACCTTCTTACTAACCTTTTTCAACGCTTCGCTGTATTTCTGGTTCATTCGGATACTATCCTTACATTTTAATGAACAAGCTCGATGAAAAATAAAAGGAAATTTTCGATCTAGGTCTTGTTGCTTTTTATAATAATTCCAATAAGTGTATTTTTTCTTCAAGAAATTTTCATCTTTTTCTTTGATGAATTTTTTCACACAACTTAAGGGATATCCATAATGTTTCCCCCCCACTAAATCTCCTTGGTTATATTTTCCTTTATTCAACAAAGACAGATATTTATTAAAAACCTCTTTATCTTTCTTACTTCCAAATAAATCATAGATGAAATAAGTTCCTTTAATTTCCCAAATAACTTGGTTTCCTTTTATTTTTTTGATTTCTTCATAACTTCTAGCTTTACTAGCTGAGAAAATTATCTGCTCTTCTTTTAATTTTTTTTCAAAATCAAATTTCTCTCCCAGATTTTTACTATCTACCTTGAGGATTATTTCTCCATTCGGCTTCACACCCGTTAGAAAAAGAATTAATTTTATCTTATCTCCGATCTCTAATCCTTTTGCCCGTTCAGCAAATTTGATCAGTTTAGTCACCTTTTCCTTCCCTCTACCCCTTTTTTTCATAGAAAAAAGATTCTTTTTCTTTATTTAAATCTTTCTTCATTCAATTAAAAACGAAGATTTTAAATATAAGTATTCTTTTATTTATCTTACAAATGAGGTGGAAATTAATATCAGTTCTAATAGTAATCCTACTTTTAGCACCTTTAGCTCTCGCTGGATCTGATGTGGAAGTAACTCCCATCAAAAATTCCATTACTCTTACCGAAACTGCTTTGTTTGAACTTTCCATCACTAATTATGCTGAAGAAAAACAACGTTATTCTATTTTCTCTTTTGTTCAAGGATGGGATATAGAACCTTTACCATTAAAAGACAAAATTATTGAAGTTTATCCCCTACAAACCAAAACCACCACTATCAAAGTTAAGCCCACTGAAGCTTTTGGTCCTGGGCTCTACAACTTAGCTCTGAATGTGGAAAGCGATATGGGAGAAAAATATGCTGAAATCCTTCCAGTCTATTTAAATCCAGATAAACCCTTGGGCTATCTTCCTGCCATCAAAGTTGTTATTGGCATGAACGAAAGAATGGACCCCCGAGAACCTCAATCTATCCGAGTTTTATTACAAAACAAAAATCCTTTAGATTTAACGGATCTCGTTATTAAGCTGCAAAGTGATCTCGCTGAATTCAATAAAGAAACTTCAGTTCATCTTCCATCTCTAGACAAAAAAAACATTGAATTTGTTATTACTCCCGATCCTTATCAAAAACCCGGAAAATACTTTCTTTTTTTCAGTTTAGAAAAAGGTGGAGATTCCATTAAAGTTGTCCCGCGGGAAATAGAAATCTTGGCTCTAACTCCTCCTTTTGAAATGGACGTCGTTCAAGACAAAGCCTTTCTAAAAACAACTAATAATCTCTTAATCAAAAACATCGGAAACGTAGAAAATACCCAAGGTGTTAAGTTTCCTGTCTCTTTATGGGAAAATATTTTTATTCAATCCACTGCTAAAACCATTAAAGAAGATGGCCAAAGGTATCTTTCTTGGGAACTCACTCTTGCTCCAGAAGAAACCACTACAGTATTGGCTGTTAAAAATTACCGATACCCTTTTTACATATTATTTATTGTCCTGGCCGCACTATTAGTTTACCTTTACTTTAGATCACCAATTTCCTTAGTTAAGAAAGTTACTCAAGCTAAACAAGACGCTACCTTGTCTGAATTGAAGATTACCTTGGATCTTAAAAGTCTAATTAAAAAACCTTTAAAGAATGTGGAAGTTATTGATCTGGTTCCTGGCATTGCCGATATTGAAAAAAGTCTTCAATTAGGAACTTTAAAACCCCACGAAGTTAAACATACTAGAAAAGGAACTTTAGTCAAATGGAAGTTGGGTGAAATTGACCCTAAAGAGCACCGTGTCATCACCTACAAAATTAAGTCCAAATTAAGGATCATTGGTGCTTTAAAACTTCCTCGGGCCAAAGCTCGTTTCGGTGCCAAAAAGAAAAAAAAGATTGCCTATTCCAACGCCTGCAAAATTAGTAGTTAAGCAGTATTAATCCAATGCTTTGCAGTATAAAAAACTTTATATATAAGTAGGGCCTACTGATTTTGTTACGAGAGAATAATCACAATTAAAAATAAATGAGGGTAGTTAAAATGAAAAGCTTTTTTTTACAGTTAAAGGACAAGTTAACGCAACCTAAAGAAGAGGTTCAAGAAGAAGAATCTTTTAAAGAATACGTTGAACTAGATCACGAACAGGAAGAAAAATCAAAGATTATCGTTCGGCCATACACCATGGAAGAATTTGAAGATATTAAACCAGTTTTAGATGCTTTAAGAGAAGGTTCTACTATTGCTTTAATCAACATTCGTCCTTTAAAAGATAAAGACATTATTGAATTAAAAAGAGCCATCAATAAACTAAGAAAAACTTGTGATGCTATTGAAGGAGATATTGCTGGTTTTGGCGAAGATTACATTGTAGTGGTCCCTTACTTTGCTCAAATTCATCGGGCTAAGGAAGAAGCCCTTGAATAATTTTTTTAAATTGTTTTCTTATTAATTCTTTTTGTTTATAAATTATAAAAACTAATTTATTAACTTATACTTTATTAACACCAGAAAATTTTCTTTTTCATGATTTTATTTGCGAAATAAATTTTCTCGTTACCAAAATTTTATAAATGAGTCGAGTTATCTTATTCTCACGCTCGGATCGCATAATTCGGTACTTTACGTTAGTAAAGGTTTACGCGTGAAGCGAAAAATTGCGCGGGATTGCTAATCCCGTTTCCTCTGGATATCTGGGTTCAAATCCCAGTCCGAGCGTATTTAATTTAGTGGTCTTTCTTGTATGGATTTGAATATCTAAAGTTCATCTTTCTCTGAAAGTCCTCACCGACGGATTTTTATGGGGATACACCAAAAACTTTATAAATATATTACTTACTAAAAGGTAGTATAAAATTGGTAATTTAAATGAAAAACGCTTTATTCGGGCTTGGACTGGGCATTTTATCATTAGTGGGTTGTGGACCATCTGATCCTCTTCTGTCTCCTGAAGTGTATCCCAGTCGAAAAGTTGAAAGATTGAAAGAAGTACAAGAACGTTATGTGCCAGATAGTTTAGAAAATATTTCTAAGGTTGAGCCAGAACCATTTCTAAGGCCAGATATCTGTGAAGGTGTATTGCCAGTGGCTTATGAAGTTTTCCTAAAGAAAAACCCTCGAGTCACAAATTCATTGATATGGGTAAATAACGACAACCCAGAAGGCATTACTTTTGCCTCAGATTGTGACGCTTTAGAAGATTTGGCTGCACATCTTAAGGGGGATATTGAAATATTAGAACCTCTGGTGGGAATTCCGAGTTCCAGCGGACAGGACCATACCCTATACTTAGAAGAAGATGCATGGGACATGTATCTCACACATATAGCGCATTCATTAAAGTTGGAAGTAGAAAAAGTTTTGCCATGGAGCATCAAAGACTACGACCAAGCAAACCTGGCACTTATCTTTGATGGAAAAAATTTCATAAAGTTTCTCGGAGGTCTAAATAACCATTATAAATTTGATGATTCTGGTCAAGGTGGCAGGGTGGGAGTAACTGACTGGAATCCCTTACCTGCTTATACTTTTCTTTATGAAGAGAACATACTTGCAGAAACACAGATCGACACAATTTATAATTTGACTCAATGGATTCGGGCAAAATTAGTACACCACAATACGAGCACTCCTTTTAATTGGGACGGTTATATTGGTTTCCCACCTGTTGAAAAGATACTATATCCTCCCGAAGGAGAAAGACATTGGACGCAGGGATGTTATGCAACAACTTCCCTATATACTGCAATCCTGCATACCGTGAATATTCCGGTCAGAAGAAATTATACTCTTCTTGGAAACTCAATTAAAACCGAAGATGAAATACACACCAGATTTGAATTTCCGATACCAGGTATTGGCATGGTTCATGGAGATGACCCCTATAATATTCTTGCTCGGAGAGGGATTAATGAGGTGCCAGTGTCAAAACTATTCATGGGTCTCGGAGAAATAAATGAACTCATTGATAATCCCGAAATTGATTTGAATGATGGGTTTGTACATACTATTGGGGAAATTGCTTCATATACTGCTCAAAGACGGCAGGTAGAAGCAGCCTTTCAACATAGGGCAGATATATTTATGATAGAGAGAGCCAGAGAAATCCTAGGAATAAAACAAAATGCCCTAGATAATTTTTTAATTCCTTATAATGGGGGCGATGAGGACCAACCATATTTTTGGAAACCCTTGTTTAGTGAAGAAGAAAGACAAGTAATAAGGGAAGGCATAGATCAAACTTTGATTGAGCTTGGGGATGGCGATATTGAGGAAGGATGCTATAGACTTTTTGAACGAAGACGAGAATATACCATACCTTAATCAAGAATGGGGTTTAAAAACTCAGATTAATTTTAGAATCCCTTCCTCGACGTAGTATTCTAATTCTTTCACCAACTTTAATAAACTCTAAAAGATTACTATTACCAAATAAGAGGTGATAAAAAATGGATTTAATAACTGGGATGACAATGTTTACCCGAGGAATGCATTACTTGCCCGATGGCGCTAGTACCATTGGATGGCTGGGAAAAGCAATCTTTTTGGTTGTCGGAATATTTTGGTTAGTAATGTTAGTTCATTGTTTAAGAAGGAAATTTAAAGTCAGCATGGATAAATTGGCTTGGATGTTAGTTTTAGTATTCCTTCCCGCAATTGGAGCTTTTGTCTATCTGTTTGATATACTTAAACCAAAAAAGTAAATTTTATTTTTTCATTTTTTCATTTTTCATTAAATTTATAATGATTCTTATTTTGCTAAATTAAATGAAATTAAAATTTTTTATGTTTCTTGTAACAGCATTATTCTTAATGGGTTGCACCAACACACCAATAACTGAAAAAGTTACTGAATCTCAATTTGACCCTCAAGAATACTTTGAATTGTTTAAAGAATTTAGTCTTTGTTCTATTGAAGACGAGACCATCAGACAAGAAATAATTATCTTAACTGAAAGCGACGAAGGATCAACAGAACAATTGGTTACCAAGACACATCAACGGATAATTAAGATTGATGAATGTTTGAGTATCCTTAACACTATGGAAGGATATTTGGACCGTAATTATCGCGAATTAGAAGAATGGGATGTTCATCCGGAATTAGAAAAAAAAGATATTTTAAGAACCCAGAACACTTATTTAGCTATTCGCCAAGAATTAGAAAACAATGTTGTTAGGTCTTATTATTCTCCTTAAAAACAACGTTTAAAACCTATATCTCACACTCAATAAAAGCTTAAAAGTCTTTTCTCTCCCCACCTTCTGAAAAATGGGTGGATTAACAAAATTACTTTTAGCAGCAATTGCTTCTTTAGCTCTTTCTCCCCCTACTATCGCAGAAGAAGATCAAAGAGAAATGCATTTCGAACGCGGTATCGTTCGTATAACTGCGCCCAATCTTGAAGAAACAGTCCAATCTGAACCTACCGGCCCCTTAAATCTAACGCCAGAGTACCATTATTCTTCCCAAGACCTTAAGAAATACCAATCCTGGATTAAAAAATGCGTTAATCAATCTAAAAACGATCGATTCTGTTTAGTTATTGACAAAGCCGCCCATGAAATGGATGTTTACCAAGATCAACAAAAAATAGCTACTTTCTCCGTTGAATTAGGACTAAATCCTTACGATGATAAAAGAAGGCGCGGAGATAATTCTACTCCCGAAGGACTTTATAATATCAAATGGATTGTCAAGAATTCTGCTTTTTATCAAGCACTCTATGTTGGCTATCCCAATGCGGAAGATAAATCCGAATTTCGACGATTAAAGAAAACTGGCAAGATTCCTAAAAAAGCCGATATTGGCGGTTCTATAGAAATCCATGGCTCCGGTGCCGAAAAAGAATCTGACAAATCCGATTGGACTGCCGGCTGCATCGCTTTATCCAATCAAGATATGGATCAGTTATATCGACATCTCTGTTTAGAACATCATCCAGAGATGAAATCTCAAGAAAGGAGAAAAGCCGTCAGAAAAATAACTACTTGTGTTGTTAAATATGGTGCCCGAGAAAGTTATTAATCTCTTTTCAAATCGTTAACAAAAAAAGTTTCTGGCCCAGTATAAAATTCTGCTTTCTCACTGGTTCCTGCTCTTTCTTTAACATAAGCCCACAATTCTTGATAGTTCTGGTTTCCTTCTTCTAACCCACCAAAAATGTTCTTGATGTTATTATTATTTATTCTTGCTGTCCCAGTCCCAGCCGTAGCAAAAAAAGCAGTATTTTTGTAAATATGGGTCAAATCTTTTTCATTAATGTCATTAAAACCCACACAAGAACCGACATAACCTATTCGAGGGATATCATTTTTATATCCTTTTTGATTATTCCATGCCTCTCCCGAAGAATAAGAATGACCTTTGTTGACAATGAAAAAATAACTGGAGTCTGGTCCAATATCCCTCATACTTTTTTTTGCATCACTAAAGGTTTCCATTCGGAAAATTACTGGTACTGTTTCCCCCATTTCATTGACAATAGTTCCTTCTCTTTCTAATACATAACCCTCTTTCGTTGTAGTTACTAGTTTAAATCCTCCGCCTACGTTTTTAAATTGTTCAAAGCTCGTCCTCATAGCCGAGTCTTCTTCTAAGTCTGTAAAGGCCACGGCTGCCTTTAACACTGGAATTCCCTCTCTCTTGTCACTGTTTTGAACCATTTCAGAAATAGGTATGATTAATTTATTTTCTACATCTAATACTTCTTGACTAGGATTTTCTAATACACTTTTCACTATTTGATTTTCTTCATCAAAGTATTTTTTATTCTGCCTTAATAAGTATTGTAATACGTCTCTTTTCTCGTCATCTTTTCCTTCTCTTATCGTGGTTTCGTATTCTTCTAAGAAAGTTTCAGTAAACACATCTCTCAATTGTGGGTTTTTCAAAATACGTTGGGCAGTATCACCAGCTTTGGCTGGGCTTTCTTTAGCTAAGGTTCCCAAAACCATTTGGTACACTTCTTTTTGTTTTGTTTCTTCTTTTGGAATAACCTTGCCCAATTGCCCACAACTAGCCAACATTGACAAAACCCTTCCCGTTTTTTCGTGGTTTAAATCATAGCCTTGCGTTTCCAAATAATCAATTAATTTGTCTTCCCCTCCAATATCTCTGGTTAAATCTTTAAAGATTAATTCTTCGCTGCTTCTGTAGAGGCCATCATTGGTTCCCAGTCCAGTTAGGTGCGAAAGAATTTCTATTTTCATTTCGTCAGGCAAAGAATTTACTAATCCTGTTCTTAGTTTGCTGGAGCTATGAGCTAATCTATTTACTGCTGAAGAAAATCTGTCGCTATTGCCTTGGTAATACTTTTTCAAACTATCTTTAGTTTCTTTAGAAATCGAGGGATTTTTTAATGCCTCGTCCAATAATCTTAAAATTTCTTGTCCTTCAGAAATCTTTTCCCCAGATTCTATTTTATTTTCAAAGAAGAAATAACTGGTTATGAACCTTCTTTTTTCATCAAATTCTTCCACCATTTTCATAAACTGCGGTGCCTTTTCCTGTAATTCTAAACCCACTTGTAATCTATTTTTTTCCTTAGAATCAAATCCTCCTTTTACTTTTTCTAAATTTCTCATCACTAAAAGAAGATTAGTTAGTTCTTCTTCAGTAACTGTCAGGCGTAGATCTAATCTAGTTTTATCACTTATTTTTCCCCCTTCTGCCATGGAATTCATTTCTTTTAACAAAATAAGTTCTTGGTCTTCATTTCCATCGTAATAATTATTAATCAAATCATGTAAGTAATGTCCCTCAATAAGGAGAGTATGCACTTGAGCATCTTCTTTGGGCAAGTTTAGTAGTAAAGAAAGATGAGCCTCTGTTTTTTCTGGAGTATTGATTTGGGTGATAGTCAGCATCTCGTTGTGGAAATCCATAATCACTAAACTATTTAATTTTCCTTCTTCGTAACTTTGCATTAATTGAGCATTCAACAAATGGTTTGTAGAAAATAATTCAATATCATCTATTAAATCGCTTAATGGTCCTCCTTCATAATCTCGAATTAGACCACGGAACAATACCCCTTTATCGATTCCTTCTGGGGCAGTTTTAACATAGGTTTCAAAACCCATCACCAGTTCCTCTAATTTATCTCTATTGTCCCAGTCATATTGCAAGGATAACATCAAAAGGTCTTTTTCTTCGGGTGTTAATTTTTTAAATGCGTCCCGTCCTAACTTTTCTAAAATAATCTTTTCATATTCTGCTATGTCTTGGGTGTTTATAACCACTCCCAATGAAGTAGCATAATAATTTCTAGCTACCACTTTGTCATAATGTGTCACAATCTTTTTAGTTTTACTTTCTATGTCCTTTATTTCAATATTTTTCCCTGCCGTATCTACTCTAAGCACCTTTGCCTTGCCTTTTTTATCGTCATAATCAAAAACTATATGGGTTAGGGTACCTTTTAAACTGGCCGGAGGATAATTTTTAACTCCTTCGGCATCAAATACTAGTTTGCTTAGTTCTCCGTCATTTCCCCATAATTTGTGTTCGGTATATTCTACTGAACTATCATCTTTGATTTTATCTACAATTATTTGCGGAGTAATTTGATAAGAATTAATTTTAATTTCATTATTTCCTTCTGCTTTCACCCTCATGGAATTGTACGTATCAATTGCCACACAACTTCCACTCACAGAATCACAAACTCTCCTATCGTGTTTTGGAAAATAACCAGTCCCTTCCTTCACTTGTACCGTTACTGAAGCTCCACTGCCCTTGATTTCTGTAACTTGTGTCCCTCCACTTAATTCCCACCAATTATCTTCTAAATCTAAAGTAGCTCCTTTTTCTGAGCTTATCACCCTCTCTAATTTATTTTCTTCTCTGTGTTTTACGTTCTTTCCAGAAACTTTTATCGTAGAGGAACCAATTTCCACCACATTTTCTTCTTTAGATTGAAAACAATGGACATCTACGCAAGTGAGTGTACTTTCAAATTTATTGCCGTCGACGTTTCCTTCCCGTAAAGATACTTTCTTCCCTTTTGGAACTCCAGCGAAAGCCAAAGACGGCTCCAAAACTTCTATCTTTTTCCCTTTTACAATCCGACCATTTTCAATTTCTACTTCTTCTCCCACGGTAATCTTTTCTGCTCCTTGTTCGGTCCAGGCCTTGATTTCCATTTTCCCCCAAGTAGAAATCTTCCCACTATAACCATCGCCGCCAGTCACTTCAATTATTGCTCCTTGATCAGCAAAAATTACTGGTGCTGTGGTGCTACTACCTAAAGATAAGGTAGCTCCCCCCACCATTATTCTATCTTCCGTTACTGTTATCATTCCCACTCCGCCAATTACTTCGATTCCATAGTTATCTCTTAAATACTCTACTCGGTCCACATCAGAAAGCTCATTATAATCTACGCCTTCCCACTTATCTTGAGAAAATACACTTAGTACACTTAATAACAAAACCAAACCCAGTACCATACCTAACAATATTTTTCTTAGTTTCATTCTAACAGAGCGTCCATTTCCTCCTCTAAAGCCATATCTTCAGCAAATAATTCCTCGTAATTAACGTCATACCAGATACCAAAAGTGAAATAATAAGGTTTATCAAATAATTCGTTATCTACTATGGAAATCAGTACTTTATTTCTATCGTCTCCCTCGCTAATTTCCACGTCTTCAAATCCTTCTACTTCTGCTCTTTCCCCGTAAACAGTATCGACACTAATAATTTCGTAAGTAAAACCTTCTTCAAAAGCCAAATCTGAGATGTCTCCTAATTGGAACCACTGAGGATCCTTAGCTTGTAATAAAATAATCTCTTTACTCCAATCCAGCATTTTTTTGTAAGCTATATCTACACTCACCACAAAATCAGTTAATTCGGTGAAACTAGTTTGGTCATTTAATTTATCTAAATCCAATATTCCTTCTTCCTCTTTCACTCCACCGATTGTAATGGTAATGGGCAAATCTGCTTCCACCATTACTTTCGTCGCAGTAACCCTAGTTTTAATCTCTTTTATTTCGTACTTCACTTCTACTCTCTCTTTTTCAAAAAAAGCTAACGCCTTATCTAAACAAGCCGGTAAAAAAAACTTCACTGCCGTAGATAATTGTTCTTCCAATTCCCCCATACTTGGAACGTGCTCTTCTTCATCATAAAAATAATAAGGAATAAACCCTCCCCAGTACTGTTCGGAAACCGCTGCCGGAAAATAATATCCCCCTTGCATCCCGACATAAAATATGCCGTCCATCATACTTTTTTCGATACAATAATTAACTTGACTTTTCACTGGCGCCTTTAACTCTTCTAGTTTTAGTAAGTTATCTTGTTCTACTGTTTTAAACATCGAAGAAAGATATAGGGTTGCTCCAGTGATAGCTAGAATTAGGATTCCCACTACTATAAAAACGGTTACTTGTCCTCTTTTTTGCATAAAAACAACAAATAGAAATAACTATAAAAAACTTACTTAATATTTCACTTTATCTGTTCTAATATCTGGGCTACTCTGTTTTTCCCAATCTCTAAAATAAAAGACGCTAATCGAGGTCCTTTCTCTTTGCCAATTAGAACTTTATAAGCTGCATTAAAGAAACTTTTAATCTCCAATTCATTATCCTGACATAACTTATATATTTCTTCATGTAAGCTTTCTGCTTGCCAATCTTTCTTCTTTAATCGCTTTCCCAAAAATTGCAGTACTTTCTTCTCTTTCGCTCCCAACTTCACTTTCATTCCATCTTGCACTGAAAACTTAAATGCTTCTGGAGCATGTTTCTCCAACCAGTTTTTAACACACTTGACCCTAGTTCTCAATCGTTCCTTATCAAATTTGGTCTTTAATTCTTTTTCAAAAAAATCCACTGTCCGATCTACATCTAATTCCTTTATCTGCAACACAGTAGTCAAATGGCGGAAACCCGGTTGATAAGGTAATTTACTTGGAGTCTTAGAAACGCAACTCAATTCGTAGATTCGGGATTGTTTAGCTTTTTCTTTCTCCGACACATCTACTTTATCAAAATAGATTCTTTCACACTTATCAAAATCTTCATAAATTTTAATTACATCTACATCAAAACTAATCTTAAAACCGACATTGGGACGAGTAGAAGCAAACAAATACCTAATTATTTCTGGTTCGTAAATTGCCAACATTTCTTTCAAGGTAATTACTTTCCCTAATGAAGAAGCAAACTCTCCTCCTCCTTTGATAGCAATCCATTCGTAAGCAAAACCAAACGGCGGTTCGGTACCATAAACTTCTTTTTGAATTAATCTACTAGTTACTATTGAACCTCCTGCCGCAAAATGATCTTTTCCTGCCGATTCAAAATCTTCTTTATAATAATGCCATCGCATCGGCCAGCAAGCTCGCCATTTTAATTTTACGGATCCTTTTTCCTTGTCAAAATCAATTTTCTCTTTACTGCCACATTCACACTCATATTCAATATCATAGCCGCCAAAATATTTTACATTAGTTACTTCTCGTCTACATTCTGGACAGTAAACCATAATCGGTAACCAACTCTCCGGCAAATCTTCTTTTCGGAATTTATTGAGAATTTCTTTAATCTGTTGGGTATTCTCCAACGCTTCTTTGATTAACTTATTGTAAATCCCTTTTTTATACAATTTATGTTGATATAAAAATTCGGCATCAATACCTAATTTGGGAACATCTTCTTCAATTTCCGCTTCGTGATGTCGAGCATAACTTTCGTGACAGCCAAATGGATCTGGCACTTCACTGATCGGTTTCCTTAAGCTTTTTAGCAGTTCTTGCTTTTTAGGTAAATTTTTAGGAACTTTTCTAAAGACGTCAAAATCGTCCCAGGAATAAATAAAACGTACTGTTTTTCCTTTCTTCTCCAAACCCCTTTTAACTAATTCTTGAGTAATAATCTCTCTAAAATTCCCTACATGGATAGTTCCACTAGGAGTTATTCCGGCAGCTACAACATACTTTTTCTTGTTCCCCTTAACTCGGATAATCTGTTCTGCTGCCCGATCCGCCCAATGAGTAGATTCTGCTTTCTTCTTTCCTTTTCCCATATTTCAATTAAATTTACTGGTTATTTAAATATTTCTCCACTAATTTTATAAATCATAAAAGTTTAATGATTAAAAAAGGAGGAACCCATATATGAAAAACACTATCATCACGACTTGCGGTAATTCTGAGCAACTGGCTAAAACCCTAGCTCGAAAACTAAAAGCTAAATTTTCTCCTCTCCATATCTCTTGTTTCCCCGATGGAGATATCTACTTGAAATTTAACACCAATTTAAAAAACAAAAACTTAATCCTTGTTCAATCTTTCCAACCCCATTCTGATATGTCTCTCTTCGACATTATTTTCGCTGCCGAAACTGCTAAAGATCTCGGAGCTAAGAAAGTGATTCTTGTTGCTCCCTATCTTTCTTATATGAGACAAGACAAAAGATTCCATCCTGGAGAAGCCATCTCATCTAACATTATGGCCAAACTGCTCAATAATTCCGTCGACAAAATCATTACTATTGATCCTCATCTACATCGCATTCCCAAACTTAGTAAAATATTCAAAATAAAAAACCAGACATTAACTGCTAACTTGCTAATTGCCGATTACATTAAAAAACATTTTAAAAACGAAGTAATCATCGGTCCGGATTGGGAATCTTATCAATGGGCCGAACGCATCGCTAAAAAGATTGGTGTTCTGGCTACTGTTCTGAGAAAAACCCGTTTATCGTCGAGAAAAGTAAAAGTCAAGATGGTTAACCCCATTGACATTAAAAACAAAAACGTAGTTATCGTCGATGATATTATCTCTACTGGCCACACTATTGCTGAAGCTGCCAAACAAGCTAAAAGGATGGGTGCCAAATCTGTTTCCGC
>JAAOXZ010000014.1 GCA_018221085.1 Candidatus Woesearchaeota archaeon | reverse complement strand
GGTGAAGTTTCCACTCGAATAGATCAATTACTCCCCACTACACCACAAGATAGGATTCAACGTACTCTTGATTCTATAATCGGAGATTATATTCAAAGAACAGAACGAGAAAAACTGATTCATGATCGAAGCACCGTAGAAAGAGAGATTAAAGAATCCATCCTAGAATCTAATGTTTCTGAAAAGTATGGGATAAAAATTAACGATTTCCGTTTAAACGAATCAGATTACATCAAAGAAGAGACCGAAGCCAATGTTAAAAGACAAGCTGCGGTTGCTCATGCTGAAGGGGAATATGCTGCTGCACAAATTAAGAAAAAATCTATTAAAACTTTAGCTGAAGCTGACGCTGAAAAATATAAGATTCTAGAAAACGCCATGAATCCTCAAACTCCAGCCGAAAGAGCAGATGTCCGACAACGGTTCGATAACTTAGTAAAATACCGAACCCTCCGAGAAAGATCTGGAGATGTTGTTTGGATGTTAGATGGAGAAACACCAGTTCCCACTTACCGACCCAAGTAAAAATTCTTTTATATGAAATATGCCGACTCGCAGTACTCAAAAACCCATTACCGTCACTTTAGATAAAGAACGGAAAAGTCAATTAGATGACTTAGTTGAATTCTGGTCCATGAATGAAAAGAAATTTATTCTCCATTCTTTAAAAAAATATTCTCCCTCTGCTATCAAACCCACCGAAACTACTAAACAGAAAGTAAGGGAATTTTTCTGGAGTAAAGGAAAAAAAGTAGAAAAAAAAGAGCCTTCTCAGCTTACTAATAGAGAACTATTTACTAGCGTCGCTGCTAGATATAAACTCACTGGTGAACGTGACTCCGGTAAAGCTTTACATAAAATATTTAACAACGAAATAACCAAAGACGATCAAAGATATCTTCTTCACGTCCTTAAACAGGAAACCGACGATGTTTATGTTCCTCCTGGATTGATAGAAGAATTCCGAGTATGTCATCAAAGACACCACCAACAACTTCTTTTAGAAGAAGGTGCTCCTAAAGCCCCGTTTTATCTCGTTGTAGGTCCTACCGGTTCTGGAAAAACCAAAACTATTAATCGGGCTATTGAACTGGCCTTATTTGATCAGGGAATTGAACTCAAACAGAAAGTAGCTGATGATTTAGAAGACATTTTAGAAAAACATCCGGTTATGGCCAGACTAGATTTAGCTTCCGTCGCTCCCGAAATTGCTGAGCGTGTAGAAAAAGAAAAGCGTCGGGAAAAATTACTCAAACGTTCTAAATGGCCCATTATTGGCTCACGTTATAAAGAAGAAACTGCTGAAGTAATGGAAGAAGACCATCAGGAATTTGGCATGGATATCGATATGAATCAAGTTAATCCCAATACAGTACAAACTATGTGGTATGGAGAAACCGGAAACAAGATGATGGAATCTTTCGGTTCCAAACACACCCCTAGCATTAGAATTTTAGAAGAGGCCCATGCCTTATTAAGAGTTCACGAAAGTCATAGTGCCCAAGTACAGGAAGATACATTAGTTTCTACATTCAATATTATTATGGACGAGATAGAAAAGGGAGAAAGAAATTGTATGGTGGTAGCCCTAACTAGAAGAGGGGAAGAGTTCCACCAAGACATCTATCGTCGTTTTCAAGAAAAAGGAAAAATTATTGATATGGGTGACTATTGGAAAGACCCCGCTACCATTGAAGAACTCATTAATATAGAAGCTATTCAACAAGATATTCCGCTCCCCACTGATGATGAACGCCAAGAAATCGCTGACAAAGTCTTACAAATATTTGAACACCGCGATTTAGACGTCACTCCTGCTTACGTACGTAAACTTTTATCTTGTATCGTCGATATGAAAGATGAATTAAAACCAGAATATTTAGATGATGGCGTCCTAGTCAGAGAAGCTTTTGTTAATGTCGCTCGGAATCTTTATCCTGAAATGTTCAAAAAAACCTATAATCGCATGACTCGAGATGTTAAATGGGAGGATTATGTTGGAGATATCAAAGAAGAATTCCAACAATTGGCCAATAAATGTTTAATCCACAACCTCTCTGCCACTAAAGGATTAGTTCTAGCTGGTCCTCCCGGAACTGGAAAAACTTTCTTAGCTCGAGCTTATCTTTCTCGTAATCGAGATATTTCTGATGTTACTTTAAAAATGGAAGACCTCCAAGACGAAAAGGATCCCATTGATGGTCCAGTTAAAAAACTAGCCCAAGCTTTTGACATCGCTAAAATGTGTTCTCCCACTTTACTCTTTGTTGATGAAGGGGAAGCTGTCGCCATGCAACGTCAAGGAAATCTGGGGGATCGAATTACTAACAAATTCCTTAATGCTGTGGACGGAGAATCCGAATTAAAAGGCGTTTTTACCGTCTTAACTACCAACAAACCCGAACACCTCGCTGATGCTGCCACTCGTTCCAAAAGATTGAAAGTGATGCCCATTACTGGAAAACTAAATGAACGAGATATTTACCAAATGCTAGATAATTACACTCGAAATGAAGAACTAGCCGAAGATTTAAGTGCCAAGAAAATTTATACTGTCGCTCAACAAATTTGTTCCACTCCTGCTGATTATAGTGAATTCTTTGAAAATCTAGTTAATTTCAAAAATGAAGAAAGGGTTTTGATTCAATATGCGGCCAGATTAACCGAAGATAAAGAAATCAAAGACTTTTTCACTTCTAATTACAATGCCACGTTAGGCATTATAGAAAGTTTAGGTTTCTCTAAGGAATTTTCTAAAGAAGCGCAAAAGGAATTTTCTTTTCTGATTGAAAATCAGCAAGAAATTATCACCAAAATCAAAGACTCCGAACTAGCAGACCATTATCCTTTAACTGCCGCTCATCTAGAAAGAACTCGAGAAGACCGTATTAAATCTCCCAAAATAAAAGATAAAGTTACTTTAGATGACTATATGGAAAGTCAACTTTCTATCGAACCCCAAGTGGGTTATGTTATTGGTGCTGGAGCAGATGATACTAGTGGAGTAGTAGTACCTATCTCATCTTCTTTTATTTATGGTGCCGACTACCGGGAAGATAAAATCGTTATCACTGGGGCAGTTAATGTCGATAGTCCTGCTGCTGCCAACTTGAACGCTGCAGTAGAAATGATGAAACAATCAGCTAAAGAAGCTTTAGCATTAGTCTTAAATTATCTCAGTTCATTAATACCAGAAAAAGACGTTAAAAGAATCGTTGGCACTTATCTCAATGATCGACACCTACACCATCAATTTCTCACTGCCCACTATATGGGGGGAGGCCCTAGTGCCGGTATGGCCTTAGCTATCAACACTTTATCTGTTATTCTTGATCTTCCCGTCAGAAATGATTTTGGTATTACTGGTGCTCCCTGGAGTCGGGGTAAAACCAAAAAAGATGTTGGTTCGGCTGTTATCATTGGCGGAACACATCACAAAGCCAATATTGTTCTTAGTTATCTTAACCGAATGTACGTTCCGGTCCAAAATTTAAAGGACGTAGACTTTTTAACTTTAGAAGGTTACTGGCAGAAAGGAAAAGATGTCGTGGGATACGAAAACTTCCCTTCCATTGCCGGAGAAATCTATTGCTTAGATTCTCCTATAGAAGAACAAGTCCAACAATTATTCGAAAAACGTATTGAAGCCAAACGACAAGATCTTGCTGGTAAACCTGATGCCCCTCAACTTCTTCAAGGAGTAGAGAATTTACGTAGAGAAATCAGAACTCAAGCTGAAATCGCTATCCGTCAACGTGTTGATTGTATTGAAAAATATCTTCTGGATCAAAAACAAGATACTTTTGCTAGTTTAGAAAACATCTTTGAAGAATACCAAAAATAAACTCTCTCTTCTTCCTAAAGGTTAAATTTATAAGACAACTAATCTTACTTCAAACAATGGCTACTAAGAACCCCGTTAAAAAAATTTGGCAATTTCTCTGGCATAGTGACTCTATGTGGAGTTTGTTTGCTAATATTCTCATTGCTTTTATCTTAATCAAGTTCGTCATCTATCCTTTAATTGGAGTGGTTTTTGGTACTTCTTATCCTATCGTGGCCGTCATCTCAGAAAGTATGCAGCACGACCTTTCCAATCAACAATTATGTGGAGAACAATTTGATGAATTCAAAGATTCTTTTAGTAATTATTGGCAAATCTGTGGACCTTGGTATGAAAACCAAGGCATTACCCAACAACAATTTCAAAAATTTCCCTTCCCCAATGGCTTTAACAAAGGAGACATCGTCATTGTTTGGCGAGGTAAACCCCAAAGTCTAGAATTAGGAGATGTTTTAATCTTCCAGGGAAGTAAACCTCAACCCATCATCCATCGTATTGTTAAAAAATGGTCAGAAAACGGTCGATACTACTTTCAAACGAAAGGCGACCATAACAAAGATAGTATTACTGGTTCATCCGGAGAAACTCAAATCGGCGAAGATAGAATTTTGGGGAAAGGTTTATTAAGGATACCTTATCTAGGATGGATAAAAATAATCTTTGTCCAAGCCGTCAAACCATTTGGTTGGACTATCACAACTTAAACACGGAGGTTTAAAAAAAATGTTATTTTGTCCCGAATGTGGTTCCATCTTAAGACCTAAAGAAAAATCCGGAAAGAAACTCCTCTGGTGTTCTTGTGGATTTACTGTTTCTCCTGAAGAAAAATCTAAAGAAGAGTCAGAAACAACTACTGAACCAGAAACTAAAATCGAACCAGAAACTAAAAGAATAGAAATTGTCCAAGAAATCGAAACGCATCCTAAAATCAAAGCCGATTGTCAAAAATGTGAGAACAAGGAAGCTTATTACTGGACGCAACAAACCCGGGGTGCAGATGAACCGGAAACTCGTTTCTTTAAATGCACTAAATGTTCTTACACTTGGAGAGAATACTCTTAATGACCCCTTTAGAAGCGCATCAGACCCTCACTGACTCGGAAATATTCCAAAATTGGCAGAAAGACCATTCTCAAACTTATCTGTCTCATTTCTATTGTCAACTAGATGTTGATTTCAAACAAAAATCTCCCTGGGACATTGGTTTCTATGATCCAAAAACAGATAAGATAGCAGTATTCAAAATAGATTCTGAAATAACTTTGCTCCCCGAAGATAAAGCCTTCAAAAAACAAGGCGAAGTAGAAGAACTAAAGATGGACCAAGTAACCGTTGATTTTCCACAAGCCCTAGAAATCTTCCAGAAAACTAAAGAAGAACATCACTCTTCAGAAATTTTACTTAACGGCTTCCTAATTCTACAAAAATATCAAGAAAAAACCATGTGGAACATTTCTTTTGCCACTAAATCTTTAAGCATCCTCAACATTAAAATAGATGCCACTAATCAAGAAGTTATTTCTCACCAATCCGTTAATTTCATTAATCAGAATGCCGCTCCTGGAAAGGCCAGCTAACCATTTACCATAAAATTAATTCTTTTCACTATTGCAAAGATTATTCTGGAGTGACAATTTTGGTTTGTTATCATCAGTGGTATCGGCTTATATAATATAGGTTCTAATCTAACAGTCTTTATATATCTCGACAGATTCTTATTTTTGTTGATAGATGTTAAAAAGAGGTGATAGTTATTTCACAAAAAATTTCCTACAAAGCACAGATAGCTTGCAAAAATTTAAACACATTTTTTAATGATAATTTAGAATCTCAAGAAGAAAATTAAAAAAATTATTATTATTTATTCTTTTAATAAAGCATTTACACCTGCATGGACTGTCTAAGAATAAATCCCAACTGATCTAACATCTGTTTTTTAATTTGCTGTTTACTAGCATAAATATCAAATCTTGTTATTTCAGGAACTTTTGCACCATACATTTTCTGTCCTTCCACATATAACTCTTCTAACCAATTTGTAGTATATCTTCTGTTAACTAAAAGCTGATAATCAACATTTGCCTCATGATCATCAATAAGTCTTCCTTCACTTCTTTCTTTTTTCAACAATACATACTCTTCTCTCGTCCAACTACTTGATGCACAAACTATAAACAAATGTGTTGGGGGATTTCCAAAAGCAATCTTGTGACCCGGAAGACTAAGATACTGTTCTCTTGAAATCCCTGTTGGCAGAACCTTCTGGTCATGTACTTGATAACAAGCAGATTCTTCGCTCCTACTTCGTACAATAATTTTATTTTTTCCTCTTAGAACATTTCTAAAGCGTAAAAATTCATCAATTCTGTACGCTTGGTGAGCGTACGCTGCCGCAACCGGGTCTAATTCACTGCCATATTTTGTTCTTTGCTGTTCAATAGTTCTATTCACTTGGCCAGCGCCTCTTTTTGTCGGTTCTTCCATTATCCATACCTCGGCCGAATCAGGATCAATATACGTACTCACGCCATTCTTCAAAAAAGAAGCAATCTTTAAATCCCGATTCCGATCTCCTGCTATCAAAAGACTACTTGCCTTAAAGATAAATTCTTTTTTTTCTTCAGTACCCACTTCTTTACTAGTTAAGAATTGTTCAAGATTTAAATAATCAGAATTATATTCTGAGAATATTTGTGCGTGAAACAAAGCGTGTATTTCGTTCCCACGAAGATCTCGCACTACCTTCCCTTCCAATTGAAAAAAATCAACGATATCATCAATTTGTGTGCTGGTCCCACTCATATCTGGACCGCCAATAACTAAATCAATGCAATTATTCATTTTTTATCCCCCACATAACTAACAAAAGACAATTCGCCATCAATGATTGCTTCTTCAGCAACCCATTTTCCCAACTTAATTTCAGGAAAATAAACATTACCTTTAACCTTTCTATGGACATGAGTAATCTCTAAGCGATCTGCTAAGGGCAAAGCTTGTTCATACACTTTTTGCCCCCCGATTACAAAACATTTACTATAATCAATTCCTTTCACAAAAGGTTCTTCTTTCTTCAATCCCTCAATTGCTTCTTCCAAAGAGCTTGCTACAAAAACGCCCCAAGAATTAAGTTTTTTTTTCTTACTCAACACCACATTCAAACGATTGGGCAATGGCTTTCCAATAGATTGGTATGTTTTCCGCCCCATAATCACTGGATGATAACTAGTCAACTCCTTAAACCTCTTCATATCTTTAGGAATGTTCCAAGGTAACTTTCCCTTTACTCCGATTACATTATTTTCCGCTACTGCGGCAATTACAACTAATTCCATTATACTGCAATTTCAAAAGCTATTTTTGGATGTGGTTTATAGCCAATTAATTTTGTGTCTTGATAGTTCCAATCAAAAATGGAGGTAAATTCTACGGTCTCAACCCTAGGCAACTCTCGTGGCTCACGAGACAATTGTTCTTTAATTCCTTCTTCATGATTTTCATAAAGATGAACATCTCCCAAAAAACCAATTAATTTTCCTTCTCCAAAACCACTTTCCTTTGCTAACAGATGCAATAAAGTAGCATAACCAGCAATATTAAAAGGTAATCCCAACATAGTATCTACTGATCTTTGATTCCACAATAAATTCAATTTATCGTCTATTACAGTTACTTGAAAACCATAATGACATGGAGGTAAAGCCATGCTCTGAATTGCCGCTGGATTCCAAGCTGAAACAATCATTCTCCTATCGTTAGGATCTGTTTTCAGTTTATCTACTATCTTTTCTAATTGATCTACTCCTTCTCCAGCATGATCATGATCTGGACCACCATATTCTGCCCCGAAATGTCGCCATTGAAAACCATAAATGGGTCCTAAATCTCTTTCCGCCATCATTTTTTGTTTGGTTTCTTCATCATGTCCGTAAGGAACAACATCTGGACAACACCATTCATTCCAAATGGGATTTTTTTGCTCTTGTAACCATTCTTTATTTGTCATTCCTTTAATAAAAAATTCCAATTCAGAACGGACTGCTTTAAAGGGTACTCGTTTAGTAGTTAAGAGAGGAAAACCATTTGCCATATCGTGCTCAAACATTTCTCCCGCTACCGCATAAGTATCCACCCCCGTTCTATTTTCTTTATGATGACCTTCATTCAGAATTTTTTTAACTATTCGTAAATATTCTTCCATTTCAAACACCTCCTGTTTTTAAAAAAGAAACCTCTTTTCTCTTTTAAACATTTATCTAGCCCAAATTATAGGTTGCCAACTAGCTATTTTACTCCCATAATCGTTTTAAACTTAACCACTCCACAGGAAGTTATGATTATTGGTTTAACTGGCTCTTACGGCGCTGGAAAGGATGAAATTGCCCATTACTTAGAATCCAAAGGCTTTATTCATTATTCTCTATCTGATCTAATTAGAGAAGAATTAATCAAAGAAAAGAAAGAAATTACTCGCGCTAATTTGATTAGAAAAGGCAATCAATTAAGAGAACAATTTGGCCCCAGTGTTTTAGCTCTCAAAATTTTACCGAAATTAAAAACCAGAGATAATTTTGTCATCTCTTCCATCCGCAATACTAAAGAAATTTCCGCCCTCAAAAAAAGACCCGACTTCATTCTCATTTACGTCGATGCCCCATCTAAACTCAGATTCAAGAGAACCCAACTAAGACAAAGAACGGATAGTTTCAAAAACTTCGAAGATTTTAAACAAAAAGAACTGATTGAACAAAGCAATAAAAAATCTGGTCAACAACTACACCTTTGTAAAAAAGTAGCTAAAATTGTCTTCATCAACAAAGGATCTCTCGAAGAACTCCATGACAAATTAAACACCTTTCTCAAACAATGGCAGCCCCACTTACCTTCTCCTCGACCTAGTTGGGACGAATACTTTTTAGAAATCACTCGCACCATTGCTACTCGATCTACTTGCGATCGTGGCAGAGTCGGCTGCATTATCGTCAAAAACAGAAGAATTCTCACTACTGGTTACGCTGGCAGTCCTAGCGGTACCAAACACTGTGATGAAATTGGCCATTTAATGAAAGAAGTTGTGGATGAAGATGGTACCACCTCTAAACATTGTGTTAGAACTACTCATGCCGAACAAAATGCTATTGTTCAAGCTGCTCGATATGGTATCTCCATTGAAGGTTCCACTATTTATTGTATCATGGAACCTTGTCACGTCTGTGCTAAACTAATCATTAATGCTGGCATCACTAGAGTGGTCTGTGAAAAACGTTATCATGCCGCTCAACTTAGTCGAGAAATCTTCAAAGAAGCTGGAATAAAACTAAATGTCGTTTTTGATGAAACTGAGAAGTATACTAATCAATGAATAACTATTACTATTTAGAATAAATAACTAGATGTTTATGTTTACTACTATGAGTCATAGGAATTCCTGCAAGTTCTCCCAATATTTTAATTTTAGGATCTCTCATATTTGATTTTCTAATAAAAAATACTTCAACATCGTATTTATCACTAATGAATTTCTTATTACGATAAGCTAAATTCATGTTATCATCTGGAAAAGGTTTTCCCTCAGGTTCTCTATCGAGCCATTTAGGTATTTCATAATTATCTTCTACAAAGATTATAAAATCAAAATCAGAAAATAAACTACCTCTAAATCCAGGAGGTTCATATTCTCCAAAAGAACCTTTTAAAGATGAACCGATTAATATGATCTTAATTATTTTTTTATTAGGAAGTAATTTTAATTTTATTTTTTCTATGGCTTGATTTCTAAGTGAATCAATTTCTTCTTTTTGGAAAACCTTTTTTTGAGGTCTTTTTTTCAAATATCTTTTCATAGTATTATTGAATTTTTATGACTTTAATGAACCTTTTCTTAAAGGGACAAGTTAAGTAATACTACCTATAATCACCATAACTCATTCTAAAGCTACTTTCTGCCAATTACCGCCTTTAGTCCAATACCACTGATCACCTTTCTTAATAAACCAGGCTTGTTTCCCCGATCCACCCTTAGAAAATTTCAAATTCAATGTCGGTCGAGCCGGTTCATACAACAGATCTACTCCTGGAGCAGTTCCACTCCATCCTTGATATTTCATTACTTGAGGAAATTTCTCTTCATTAAGCTGCCGGAATATTTCTAATGGATCCTTTCCCTTAATCTTATCTTTTCGAATAGTACTGCAGCTGCTAAAAGTAACTGTTTTAACATTTGGACCTTCTGGAAGATCCAAGTAATGTAAGGTGTCAAAACCGATTCCATCCCAACTAGCAGTATCTGCTTCCGCAGAACGGAATACGTACTCCTCTCCTCCCCGATGATGTCCAGTAATTACTAATCTTTCGCTATCCGTTTTTTCTGGTAAATCTCGACTATTCAAAATATAACAACCTTGCTGCTTGCACCATCGAGTCTCTAAAGATTTAGCAGTATTGGCATTATCTCCTCCCAAAATGATAGTAGTGGTGGGTTCTTTGCCTTTGGGTCCATAGATTGCTCTGCCAAAAGTTTCAGTAAATACTTTTTCGCAATTACCTCTCTCACAGGTGACAAAAGAATTTCCAGTTCTTACTCTTTCAATATAAGCCCCAGTTCCTTCTATCAATTCTCCAGAAAAAGTAGACAAATACTCTGTTGAAGAATAATGTGATCGCAATTCCTTATCTTCTTTAGTGAAAAATACGTCAAATCTTCCTGTCCGCATACTGCCAAGATCTTTTTCCACCTTTATTTTTCCACCGCTTTCCACTACAATAATGCTTTTATCGAATATTTGTATCTTGCCTTCTTCTCTTCTAGCCCCTAAGGAAGCATAAGTCACTTTTCCCCCTTCTTTAACATCGTTAACTTCCACCGCACCATGATACATATGGGATTTAAACAAAATTTGATCTTTATTCTCTACACTCTCAAACCGCAATTTAGTTCTAAACTTACCCTCTCCCGTGTTTATCACACAACTATATCCGAATTTACAAAAATATTTACTTTTTTCAGAATAATAGACTTTCTGTTCTCCTTTCACTAAAATTCCAGTATAATCATTAAATTTAACTTTGGTATTTTTCACTATTATGAAACCACTATCATCGTCTCTAACCGGGTCAATTATTTCACCAGAAATTGTTGCCTTTCGACCAAAAACATTCCGCACAAATCCTTCCTCATTCACACTAGCAATCTGATATCCTTCTTCACTTTTATCTAATACAAATGAACCGGAGTAACTAGCTTTTTTCCGAATCGCAGATTCTGCCCCACTCATAGTTTCTTCGACATTTATTTCTAATTTACCTTCATTAACAGACAAGGCAATATCCAAAAATTCCACTGTCTCTAGAGAAGTCAAAAAAGCTTCTCCTCCTCGCATGTTAATCCAACCATCTTTGACCGTTAATTCGCTTCCCATAAAGGCGTATTTTTGCGTTTTTACACTTATTACCAAGGAGCCATCAGACTTAATTGTCGCTCCCGGAAAATCCTTTAAATCAAAATTATTACCTTCTTCTGCGATAAGCAATTCTTCTTTCAAATCAGCAATCTTTCTTTCTTTCCATTTAGTTTTCCTTGAATTTTCTTGTTTACGAAGCTCCGATTTTATCTTAGCAACATTTTCTTCCGTCGCTACAACATTAATATTTACCCCGTTGTAAGCATCCACTCGAGCACCTTCGTCAATGTATCCTTTCTGTTTAAACCATTCTACCTTAGCTTGAGAATGCTCATTCAATAAATCGCATCCCTGTAACGGCGTGCATTGAATTTCTAAATCAAAACGCTCCAGAATATTTTGGTTACTCAGTAAATCCACTTCTCCATCAATTAATCTCATCGTCCTCTCTTCATCATTCTTGAAAGTCATCCCAATCAATTTCTGGTCTTTTAACATATGATCTGGATTGGTTTCAATCAACGTCCATGCTCGAGTTGGATCCGCTTCGAATCCTCCTATTGGATCATTAATAAAATTACTTTCGAAAGTGGCATCGTCCATTTCACCAACAGTATCCCAATCTGTTTCTCCTTCTTGTGCCGACATCAAAGCGACACTTAACAAAAACAACATTAATAGTACTATACTGCCAATCGTTTTCCTCACTCTATAACCTCCAAACCAAATCTTTCCCACATTTTACCTTCTCTGTTTTCCACATCTACCCTCACTGAGTGTATACCTACTTCTTCTGCTTCCGGAGTAAAAATTATTTCTCCGGTTTGATTATCAATTTCAAATAAATAACTATAACTTGCAAACAGTAAAGAATCTTCCAAAGGATTTACTGCTTCCACTACATACCTAAATTCTTCTCCCACTTTAGTGGTTTGTTTTTCAATTGATTTTATCGTCGGTAAATTGCCTTCATTTATGTTAATATCAATATACAAAGGGGCGCTGGCTTGTCTGCCTACTCCATCCATAACCGTTACCACATGCCAGTATTCATCATTTTCTAAAGTACTAGTATCTAAAGTAATCACTCCAGTTTCAGAATCTATTTCTCCAGTTTCCATATCTATTTCAAAAGTTAATTCTTCTCCTTCTGCTTTTAACTGATAAGTTGCCATTCCGGATTCGGTAATGAGCCATCTTTCTGGCTTCTCCAGAAACAATTCTGGCTCCCACGGTTCTTCTTCGGTTACTTCCGATTCCATCCAATCATAATTCAAAGCGAAAGAAAAAAGGAGCGGTTCTTTTTTTAACTCTTCATCAAATTTTAAATCTACGACCACATCTGAACCATCGTCTTGATATTGATCGAAGACCCAGGCGAAACCATTGTCAAAAGACAACCAACTCATGTCTCCTGCCAAAAAATAATCTGGATTTTCTTCTTGACCTCCCAAATATTCTTTAATGATGTTATACTTCTCTGGAAACGCTAAATCGATTTTACTCCAAAAATGATCTACTTGTGTTTCGGTATCTCCTTTAATAATCGTTAATGGCCATCTTAATTCTCCCAGTATGTTCTGTTCCTTAAATTCAATAGTTACTACTTCTTCTCCAGCTTCTATTTGGTAGCCTTCTTTCTTAAAAACTTCAAAACCTCCGATGCAATTTTCTAGAAAAACTTTCGTGGCCTTACTAGTTTCCTTTTCAATAAAGTTTAGAGAAGGAAGAGCACTTTTCTGCCCATAGAAATAATACGGCAGTTCTAAGTTAGTTTCTTCAAAATCAAACAGATCCACGTCCACTAAATCATAATAACCACCTTGAGCAGAAACTAAATAAATACCCTCA
The DNA here is from genome assembly GCA_018221085.1 of Candidatus Woesearchaeota archaeon. GTDB lineage: Archaea > Nanobdellota > Nanobdellia > Woesearchaeales > GW2011-AR9 > JAAOXZ01. The sequence goes on along the minus strand of JAAOXZ010000014.1, from coordinate 1,185 downwards.
ATCACACTCTCTTCTAAACAAGTTTCAATAAACAATTTTATCGGATTAATAGTTAACAATTCTCCCGTTTCTTCAGATAGTTCTTCTTTAATTGAATATTTACTAACATAAACTATTCCCGAAACTACCGCTAGAACTACGATTCCTATGATTATAAAAACAGTAATCTGTCCTCTTTTCTTCATAATCAATATAGAAGATTAAATGTTTTATAAAAATTACTCTAAAACCTGCAACACTTTCTGGCGACTCTTCTCTCCGGATTTAATTTTTACCTTCAAATTAAACTTTTTCTTGAAAAACTTAATCACTTCCCGATTAGCTTTCCCCTTTTCCGGCACTGCTTTCAAGTACAACTTTAATTTCCCTTCTACCTCTATTAATTCACTCTTACTAGAATTAGGCACTACTCTTACTTTAATCAAACCATCCTTAGTAATGTTCATCCTTCACTGTCCTAAATACATACCCTCTCGCCCACACTAAAAGTGATAAAGAAACCACTGTATTGATTATCAACAAAGTGTCTGGTTGACCCACCAATCTACCATTCAAAGGCCACAATAGTATGGCTAAAATCATTGCCGTTACTGGCACAAATAAAAACAACCACTTAACTTCTTTTTTAGTTTTGATTAAATGGAATGCTTCTCCGATACTCCCCCATACTTTATACTTCTTAGCAAAAGAATGATAGACTAAAAAGAGGAATACTACAAAAGCAAACAGTATCACTAAATTAGTGAAATTATAAATAATATCTAACATTGTTTGATTTTTAAAGATAGAAAACAAGTATTCTATCAGTAATCTAAATAATCCTGAAACGAACAAGTAAACCACGGCCATGATTGTTAAAACCAGGTTTAAAGAATTCCATTTCCAATAAGTTCTCTTGTTAAATTTCTTTTTCAATAAATAATCCCAGATCAGTTTTCTAGACAAAGAATATAGCAGTAAACCGCCAATAAAGACCGCTGCTGCTCCTGCCGCAAAAGTAAACACTAATCCTTTCAAACTAGCTAAAAACACTTCTGCTTGCTCTGGTGAGCTTATCAGCATCTGCTGTATTTGCTCGGTCGTCTTTCCATTTCCAATGGCTAACGCCGTTTCTTGTAATAGGTTACCAAAATAAGAAATCAGTAAAAACATCACCCCAATAAAACCAGCATCTACCAGTAAAGT
>JAAOXZ010000088.1 GCA_018221085.1 Candidatus Woesearchaeota archaeon | reverse complement strand
GCTGCTAAGATAGTGGCCCCTAATCCAATTAATAATTTATTGATACGTTTCATTTAATGTTTTTTAAGAAGGGGGATTTAAAAAACTTTCCCAGATTGTCACTAGTTAGGAATCAAATCTTTTTCTTTCTTCTCATTTCTTTAGCTAGGGAAATGAATTCAGTGCCTAGAATTCTCAATAATTCCTTTTGCTTTTGAGAAATAGCTACCAAGGACTTCAAATGTTTTTCGTGGGGAGAATTGACAAAAGTAAGAGAGTGTTCTAAAGGAATATTTTGCAGAACTAATTTATTGGTCCGGTGATATAATTGGGTTAAACTATCTAAATTAAAAGTAAACTGATGTACTTCATCAACTAAATTATGGAGTTTTAAAAAATCGTCACGAAGAAATTTGTTAACAAGTCTTTTAGATTTGGTTTTGTCTTCATTGATACAAGTTAGTTTTAATTCTACTAAGTAATGTGCTAAGGAAGCTAGTTTTTCCTGAGTGAATTGAGCATATTTTAATTGATTGAATATTTTTTGATAAGTGGATAAATTATTATTGATTTCTTTTCTAGTGACTGGGTCTAATTCTTGTAAGAACGGAAAGTGTTGATTAGTGTTGTGTTTAATCTGTTTCAGCCAGGCATTTTTGAAATTGAGAAGATTTTCATCAATATTGGCAACACCATTAATTTCTTTTTTAAGTTCTTTCAGCTCCATAGTAAAAATGAATTTTCCTATTTTGTAAAAAACCACCAGCGAAACATACTAGCGGCATGATTTTCATGCCTTCCTCTTAGAACGCTGTTGGTTTTTGAGCATGCTCAGAGATATTCCGCCTTCTTTGAGATCTTCGATTTTTGTGGACTAGTGGAATATCTCCGACATTATAAAGATTACTTTTATAAATGATAAAAATTTACTTATTGGTATGAAGAAAAAAGGTATGTTAGACCGATTATTAAACGGAAGAGGATTATTACATAAAAGAATAGACAAACATCCCATCTTTAAAGAGAAATTAACCATCGGACAAAAGTCAGCCGATGCAGTATCTAAATATGCTGGTAGTTGGGGTTTTATTTTTGGTTTTCTAGCTTTTTTGGCATTATGGGTGGCAGTAAATGTCTATGCTTGGGTTAATGCGTGGGATCCCTATCCTTTTATTTTATTGAATTTAATACTCAGTTGTTTAGCCGCTCTTCAAGCACCAATTATTTTAATGAGCCAGAACCGGCAGGCACAAAGAGATCGTATCGATGCTAAATATGATCACGCAGTTAATAGAAAAGCGGAAAGAGAAATTCAAGCAATACTAAAAGGCGTAGAAACGATCAAGAGAAACATGCGCGGAAGTAAAAAATAAAAAAATAACTTAAAAATCTTTATTGTATTTTTGTTCTAGTAATTGTTCACATTTTTTGATTAAAGATTGCATTGCTAGATACTCCTTTCTTCTTTCTGGATCAGAATACCATGATGAATCAGTCAATAGTTTTCCATCTCTACTGATTAATTCAAATGAAAAATTTTCGGGGGTGCTATTTCCAGATAAATCCACTGCATAACTAACACCACCTATACCATTTTCACCAGTGCAGTGACTTACTATCTTGATTCCGAACACTTGTTCTCCTTTACTGAGCCACACAGGATCATAACGCGCAGGATCATGACTTCCATGAAATTCTGCCTGACAAGTATATTCTCCCATTTGCAGACTATATTCTGGTCCTAGCTTAGGACATCCACCCATTCCCAAGGCCATTGCTCCGGTCAAGGCAATACTTACTAATGTTTGTTTGATATTCATTTTGATTTCCTCCGATTAAAAATCTTTATTGTATTTTTGTTCTAGTAAATTTTCACATTTTTGGGCTAGTTTATACTTCATGTCATGCGTGGCGCTATCAGATTCAACAGCGTCAAGATGGCTTCCACAAGAAGGGTCCAGTTTACATGATTCTTCTGTAGCTGGAATATACCTTAGAATCATATTATTATCTTTATATACTATTATCTCTGACTTGTAACCATCTTTATGAAAAAAAAAGGTAAACGGTCCCATCCCAGCGCATACCTTTCACATTTGTAATTATCAAATTCAACTTGGCAAGGCTCTGGTTCTCCTCTAGCACACATTCCAATACCAAAAGCCGCGGCTCCAGCTAATGCCATATTTACCAATGTTTGTTTTAGGGTCATTTTTTGTTTCCTCCGAGATTAGTTTGATTAAAATTAATGGAAAGGAAATAGTTTATATAATTTATTAAACTCTTCAAAATAGATACTTGTCCATCGAAATGTTAGGTACTCGACGCTTCAAAATCACTAATTTTATCACTAGTTCAGAATTTCTATTTTCAAAATTTCTTAGTTTCGGGAAGTGGTTTATAAAGCAAGTAGACAAGTGGACGGGGACAGGTATAAACTATAAAGGAGTTCTATCGTCGGTAAATGGGGGGGAAGAAAATATCAAAAACTAAAGAAATTCAAGTTAAAGGAATTGATGTAGAAATTATGAATATTAATTCTCAAAAATACATTAGTTTAACAGATATAGCTAAAAAAAAGAATCCTGAAGAACCCAGATTTGTGGTAATTAATTGGCTTAGAAATAGAAATACTATTGAATTTTTAGGCATCTGGGAGCTCATACATAATAAAAATTTTAACCGTGTCGGATTCGACACCATTAGATTAGAATCGGGATTAAATTCTTTTACAATTTCTCCATCTAAATGGATTAAAGAAACTAATGCAAGGGGTATTTTCACTAAAAGTGGGAGATATAATAGTGGAACTTATGCGCATGAAGATATTGCTTTAGAATTTGCATCATGGATTTCGGCTGAATTCAAATTATATTTTATTAAAGAATTCAGAAGATTAAAAGAAGATGAGAACTCCAGATTAAAGTTAGAATGGAATATTAAGAGACAATTAACTAAAATAAACTACAGAATCCATACCGATGCTATTAAAAATAATTTAATTCCAAAGAAAATTTCCAAATTTCAAGAAAAACAGATTTATGCCAGTGAAGCGGATGTTTTAAATGTGGCCTTATTTGGAATTACAGCTAAAGAATGGAGAAAGGATAATCCAGATGACAAAGGAAATATTAGGGATTATGCAAATGTTTCTCAATTAGTTTGTTTATCTAATCTGGAAAATTTAAATTCTTTGTTTATTAAAGAAGGAATGAATCAACATAACCGATTAATCAAACTTAACAGCATCGCAATATCACAAATGAGAATATTAGTCGATAATAAAACAGTCAAACAGCTTGAAAAAAAGAATGATTAAAATTGTTGGTAGTTTATTAAACTCTTCAAAATGTATCTTGGTCTATCATAAAGTTTATATTATGAAGTATAAAATTAATTAAAAAACCCGTTCTTAGGTATGGGAATATTATTAGGAGGAAAATAAAAATGGAAAATTTAGAATCAGAAGTACAAAAACCAAATTGGAAGCAATGGCTACCTTTATATGGAGTGAAACAAATACTAAAAGATGATGAAGCAGGCAAACCACTCATAATTGGAAAAGAAGAACATAGTGTGAGATATTGTGCGACTGGTCTTTACCATAGCCTATTCGTTATGCCACTTACTTTGGGTGTTCTAGCAAGCGCTGCTTATGGAATAAACGGATTAGTTGAGAACTTATTTTAAATTTTTCTTTTCTCTTTTTCTTATAGGATTCAAAAACCATACTTTTTTAAAAAAAGATAGGTTTCTTATCTAAATGGCAGAATTGATTATTACCGAGAAGCCTAGTTCAGCTAAGAAGGTGGCAGAAGCTTTATCAGACGGTAAATTAATAAAAAAAGCCAATAAAAAAGTTCCATATTACGAATTAAAGCACAAAAATAAGAAAATATTTGTCGGTTGTGCGGTAGGTCATCTATTCGGCTTAGTAGAAGAGAATAAAAAGGGCTGGACTTATCCGGTTTTTGATATCAAATGGGATGCTGGCTACAAAGCCCATAAGGATTTAAAATACATCAAAGATTATATCGATACGCTAGCGATGTTAGTAAAAAAAGTAGATAAGATTACTATCGCTTGCGATTATGATGTGGAAGGAGAAGTGATTGGTTTAAACATCGTTCGTTTTATCTGTAAAAAGAAAGATGCTAACCGAATGAAATTTTCTACCCTAACTAAAGGGGATTTAATTGAAGCTTACGAAAATAAAGAGAAGCATTTAAACTGGGGACAAGCCCATGCCGGAGAAACCAGACATAAATTAGATTGGTACTATGGGATTAATCTGTCTCGAGCATTAACGGCAGCTATTAAAGCAGCAAAATCTTTCAAAATAATGTCTATTGGAAGAGTGCAAGGACCGACGTTGAAATTATTAGTCGATAGAGAGAAAGAAATTCAGGCTTTTAAACCAGTACCTTTTTGGCAATTACAATTATTAGGCAAGGTGAAGAAGAAACCCTTGGAAGCTTGGCACAAAAAAGATAAATTCTGGGACGAAAAAGAAGTCAAAGCAGTATTGAGAAAAGTCAAAGGAGAAAAAACGGCAATAGTAGATGATATTAAGAAAAGCCAATCTACTCAAGCCCCACCTTATCCTTTTGACTTAACAACTTTACAAACAGAAACTTATCGTAATTTTGGTATCACACCTAAAGCCTGTTTGGCCATTGCGCAAAAATTATATTTAGCCGGAGCGATCTCTTATCCCAGAACTAGTTCTCAACAGTTAGATCCCAAATTGGGTTTTAAGAAAATCATGAAGAAATTAGAAAAGCAAGGATCTTATGCTGCTTTCTGTCAAGAACTACTCAAAGGAAAATTAACTCCTAATAATGGAAAGAAAACTGACCCCGCTCATCCAGCAATATATCCCACAGGGTCACTTCCGAAGGGTTTAGAAGCCCAACAAAGAAAAGTTTATGATTTAATTGTTAAAAGATTTTTAGCTACCTTTGGGGAAGCGGCAACTCGAGAGAGTATGCGTATTTCTTTAGATGTGAAAAAAGAAATCTTTATTGCTAAAGGTACTCGAACTACTAAAGAAGGCTGGCACAAATATTACCATCCCTATTCAAAATTAGAAGATTTAGAATTACCAAAATTAGAAAAAGGAGAAGAGATTAAGGTCGACAAAATAAACAAGATAGACAAAGAAACTCAGCCCCCACATAGATTCAATCAAAGTTCAATTATTAAGGAATTAGAAAAACGTAATTTAGGCACTAAAGCGACGAGGGCAGATATTCTGGATAGACTATTTAGAAGAGGTTACGTAGAAGGGGTTAAAATCACAGTAAGTAAATTAGGGATAGAAACGGAAGAGATATTAGAAAAATATATACCCACAATAGTAGACGAAGAACTAACCAAATCTTTTGAAGATGAAATGAATTTGATTAGAGAAGGAAAACACAAAGAAGAAAAAGTTTTGGCAAAGGCAAAAACAGTCTTAGTTAAATTGTTAAACCAATTCAAGAAAAAAGAAAAAGTTATTGGCGAAGAATTATTGAAAGCAGTGCAAGAGCAGCGGAAAATTGAAGGTAAGATTGGGGCTTGTCCAAAGTGTAAAGGCACTTTAGTTATGAAAAGAGGCAAGTATGGTATGTTTATTGCTTGTGATAAATATCCTGATTGTGATGCTATTTTCAAGGTTCCGGGTAATGCGCTAATCAAAAATTCAGAAAAAATATGTGATGTGTGTAATTATCCAAAGATCCTAGTAATTAGAAAAGGTAAAAGACCACAAGAATCATGTATTAATCCAGATTGTCCATCAAAAGTTAGAGAAGAAGATAAAAAACTGCTCAAAGAATTTGAATCGGGAAAAGTAACTAGGAATTGTCCTAAGTGTGGAACACAATTGGTGATAAGAAAATCATTCTATAATGTTTTCCTGGGTTGTCCTAACTTCCCTAAATGTCGACATATGGAAAATTTAGACGGAACCCAAGGTTGGAAAAGGAAAAAAGATGATAAGAAAGAAGACAAGAGTAAGAAATCAAAGAAATAATTCTAGACTTGTGACAGATATACAGAAACGTTAATGTGGAAAAAAGTAAATTTTCTGATAGCTGACGCTACTCATATATTTTTCAAAAGAAAAAAGTATGAATAACTACACATAAATTTTAGCAAATGCGAACGTTAGTAACCGCATGCTCAATACCTCGTTACCTTGGCACTTACACATCGGTTCTATCAAACGGCTGTTCTTGCCGTGTTCTAAGGAGTCTCTTTTCAAGGTACGCTTCGTGCTTAGATGCTTTCAGCACTTATCGCTTAAGGCGTAGCTGCCCAGCATACCTTATCAGATAACTGGTAAACCAGAGGCCTCGAAAAGCCAGTTCCTCTCGTACTATGGCTTCCTTCCTTTCAGACTCCCAACATTTCCAGTAGATATCAAACAAACTGCCTCACAGCGTTCTGAACCCAGCTCACGATCCCTTTTAATGGGTGAACACCCCCACCCTT
>JAAOXZ010000087.1 GCA_018221085.1 Candidatus Woesearchaeota archaeon | reverse complement strand
TTCTAATACTTTAAAATCTTTCATTTCTACAAAAACTTTCCTGGACTCTCCTTCTAGACTCAATTCTGGAATTTGTTTAACAATGAAATCCTTCCATTTCAATTTTTCTTTCTCTAAAACCTTCTCCAAAATATCTCTAATCTTAGGAAACTCTTCTAAGTCGGTTCCAAAACCTAATAATGGAACTTCTTTAACTTTAATCCCTGCATCAATCACTTCCTTAACCGTTTCGTTCCACATCCAACTTTGATAAGCATGGACATACAATTTCAACAACCGTTTGGGAATCTCTTTTAACGCTCCCACAAAATTATTTTTTTTAACTTCTAATCTTAGAATTTTACATGCCCCGGCAAAATCTTTCTTAATAATATTTCTCCCCACTTCCACATTGTTCTGTCCGAATCTTTGATCTCCGAAATAATTGGCTATTTTTTTAGGAATTTCAACATTTACGTCATCTAAATCTCTTACTACAATCTCAAAATAATTTCCTTCCAGTTTACCTAAGGTAATCGGTTCATCAAGATAACCCACAAATTCCAAAGTGACATCTTTGATTTGTAATTTCTCTATTCTTTCTTTTCCTTTACCTTTAATAGAAATCATTTGCTCAGTAATAGCTTTCTTATCTTTACTGCCAGCAAAACCAACATTCTTCAAAGGAATCCCCAACATCTCGCTAATTCTTTTAACTACGTCCAAGGTATTCCAATTCTTTTTCCATAACTTAAAACAAACATAACTCCCTTTCTCTAAGAATTTAAGATTACTTACTTCTTTGACTACAAAGTCTTCTGGAATATGTTTAATTTGATACATTTTAATTAAAGAACAACGCTTCAAACTCTTCTCTTTCTTCTTCCGTTAATCCTCGAGTGACCGGGAAACCTTCAGTAATTCGTACCATCAACATTTCTTGATTCTCTCTTAGGTCCGGAATGTTGAACTTTCTTTCTAATAATTCCACTGCTTTATCATTTTCTAGTGTGTCATCCATTGTTTTAGTTATTTTTCCGCCTTCTTGCTTTTCTAAAACAGTATAAAAAACAGGGTCAATTCTCATCCTTAAATAGTACTCACTCAATTCTACCATTTTACCAGCGATTCCCTGGATCAAACCATTTATTTGACCATGATTGGCATCAATCAAGATTCCATAATCTAAACCATCCATTTTAAACCAATATTCTCTATTTTTTTTTGATTCATCCACCAAAAGACTAGTCAAACAGTTAAGCACCAGTCCTTCTCCTAAATTAGGATATTGTTTCCGAAAAGCTCTTTTTTCTTCTGGAGTTAAATTTCCAAGTATTGAATCTAATCTGCCTGACTTTTCTTCCCCAGTTATTTTTTCTCGGATCAACTCTTCAAATGTTTCTAGAATTCTTAAATTTTTTTGCAAGTACCTATTTACCCAACTATTCTTTCTCTCTAATGCCGCATATGAATCAAAAACAATAACTTTTTCCATTTTAATTATTTTAAGTTGTATAATCTTTCAACTTCTTTTATTTCTTCTGCAGTTAATCCTCGATGAGGTTTTAAATCAATTGACATTTTGAATAACTCTTCAAACCGTTTTAGTTCTTGGGGCGAAGTTCCTTTTAACTGAGCTAGTTTGAGTACAGAATCTTTTAAATCTGTTTTTCCTTCTTTAGTGAATCTCTCCACTTCTTCCACCGTATATACGAATGGAGATATTCTGGCCCCCAAACAAAATCTGTCCTGTGTTTCCAAATATTTTTGAATACCTGGCACTAAACCAGAGACCGAAGTATACTCATGATCAGTATCTGGTGAAAAAAGGGTAGCATTAAAAACATATATGGCTTGATCTTCAGTAGTATCTACTTCTAATTCTATTGCACAGATTAATTCTAATCCACTTCCCAAATTAGAACAATCTTCCGATAAATCTTTTACTTTTGCCCGTTCATCAATTTCATCTCTAACTATCCAATTATCTTTTACATACTGTTTTAATAAAGGAATTACCTCTGCATATGTATCAAAAATATTTATTTTCATTCTAAGGTTTCCATCTCAACATCGTTCTGGGGAAAGGCATAGTGTC